>JAHJFT010000011.1 GCA_018824325.1 Patescibacteria group bacterium | reverse complement strand
TTTATTTGGCCGGCGGATTTGTGGTCGTCGGGCCGCTCGCTTCGCAACTTTTTCGGTCTTTTATCTTTATCAAGTCCCACGTCATAATTGACCAACGTGCCTTCTTCTCTGCCCGAATAATCAATTGGTGATAATTTCTTGGTGCGGTATCCGGGTTTTTCATAAGTGGTAAAATATTTATTGCTTCCCACCAAGAATGAATACCTGCCCTTGGAATCGGTAACCTGCGCTTCTAAGAGCCGGTTAAATTTATGGTCAAATATGCGCACAATGGCGTTAGCCAGGGGTTTTTTTGTATTTCTGTCATACACAATGCCCCAGCCCTTGGGCTTTTTGGGTTTTGCCAAACGCCAAAACAGCGCAAAGATGGCGACCTGGGCCACAAAATAAACAAGCATTAACCACGAGGGGTTTACCATGAGCAGGCCCAGGGCAAGGAGAATTGATATTGAAGCAACGGCCATTTGTATCTTTCTTAAATAGAAATAGATGATTAGTTTGAGCGGCCTTTCGGTGGCAACAACCGGGTCAATCGGAATATTTACCGTGATCTGCCTTGAGGCCTCGCGCACAACTATTGCTTCACCATGGTACAAGTCAATATATTGGGAATCTTCTTTTTCCTGGCGAAGCGTGACCGTGGGAAAGACAAACCCGGGTTTGGCTACTTCAATTCGATAACTTCCCGGCTTTGCCATGAAAAAGTATCTGCCTTCTCGGTCGGTAATTCTTGTCCTGACGATTTTTTTGGTTCTTAAATCAATTAAGCGCACGACCGCCAAATCAATCGGGACCTTGCTTATTGAATTATAGACAACACCCCATCTCTTTCTTTTTCTTTTGCCCAGAAGCAAAAGCGGCTGAGTAAACAACGCGTAAAGCAAGGGCAAAAGATTTACCAATGATATTGCCGTTCCAAAATTCAGCAGGGCAAGGCCCACGGCAACCGGCGCGGCAATACCAATCGCTTCTTCGGCCTGCTCCTCGGTTCCGGGCAGCGCCTCCATTATGGTATTTTGAATGGCGTCTTGGATTCGCTCGGCCGTATCGGCCACTGTTTCTCCGGCCTGAATGATTGATTCAGCCACTGCCTCAAGCGGCTCCAGAACCACCGGCGTTCGCTCCAGCAAAATCGCGTTATTGATAATGGACGCCCTTGCGTAAAAAGTCGGCGACTGCGTAATCTCATAGCCCGGTTTTTCAAGAAGAATATAGTAATATCCTCGCGGCACGTAAAAACCGTATTTTCCGTCTTCCGAAGTCCAGACCGGATTGCGCTGATTATAGGGCGCGGCGTTCCAAAGCTGGGCCGGACTTTGCAGCTGGTAAATCGTCACCTTAACATTGTCAACCGGCGTCTCTTGCTGGTCCGTGATTTCATAGATTGAACCGAACGGAACGGTTTGGATAGTGAAATCCAGCACGTCGGTGGTGCCGTCCGAATAATTAATAATCATGTGGGCCGGTACGGCGGCAATGGCGCCATAAGCCCCAAAGTCTCCCCAATAAGTTTGTTCATCCGTATCAAGAGCCAATTGATAAGTTGACTGGCCAATATACCACCAAGCGCTATCCGCTTCTTTGGGTAAAATATTCTGTTGAAATTTTATGCTGTACGAAGTGCCGAAAAGAACCTTAACCACGCCGAGCGCGTCCGGGAAAAGTCTGACTGTTTTTCTTGACGCCCAAAATTCTATCAGCCCGGGCTCAAGCCGCTCCTCTTCGCTGACCGTCTGGTCCGGGATTTCAATTTCTTCGGGTTCAACGCACTCGGGAATTTCTTCGGGCGGCAGACATTCTTCGGGCGAAGGACAGCCAAGCTCTTCGCAAGTTGGCGGCTCCTCCGGCGGTTCGGGCGGTTGGTTAAAAAACCATCTATATGGGGCCATGACGTTTCCGGCAAAATCTTGAGCCCGCACCTCAACCCGGACAATCACGCCGTCGGGAAAATCCACAATCGGGTCAACGGTTATGAAATAATCCATGGCGTCGCCGGCCGAAATGAACCTATTCACGCCGTCACGCGAGTATTCAACGCCCTGCACCTCAACCACAATTGAACTTATGTCAACGCCGGATTGGTTGTCTCTGATACGGAATGTCACATTACTATCCAATGGCACATTTTCCGAATTGGGCGCGGGAAATGGGTCGCTCACCCAGGGAGCGCTTACGTCATCCACGCACGGCCCGACTTCAAACGTATAACTGCCGTTAGCCACGCCGGTCAGCAGGTCGTTGCTCGTGATGTACTCGGCAATATTGGAATCAGTCGTGTCGCCGGGCACGTAATCAATGGTAAAGGTGGTGCTCGGGATACCGGCAAAACTCTTAAATACGATCGCGCCGAAATTGCCAAACGCCGCGCCGCTGTTATAGGCGTGGCCGATGGAAAATCCGGTCAGCCTGATTATGGCGTCTCCGGGTAGCGCAATATTATCGGCATATATGTCATAAGTACTCCCCGGCTGTATCTGAACGCCGGGCAGAGAATCATTGAGGTCAACAATTCCAATTTCCGCGGGATTATAGTGGATAATAATGTTGGCGGCGTCAGATTCGGCGCCCTGAGTGCTCATCATTATGTTGACCGCCGAATTACACCCCTCTCTAAACGTGGCTGATGAGGGAGACAACTCAAACCTTGCCGCGTGAACCGACCCGGCAATGGTAAAACTGGCGACAATGGCTACTAATATATATATTGCGGAGCGTATTTTTGACATAAGCGAGAATTTAAAAAAACCAGCAGCTAGAAAACTCCGCTGCTTGCGTTTTGCAACTTTGGCAAAATATATTTCTCTCTTTTTTAGTTTAGAGATTTGCATCTGGAATTTAGAATAGATCTTGTCCTAAATTCCATGTCTACATCCTAAACCCTGTTTTAGTTCAAAGTTTAAAGTCAAAAGTTAAAAGTTGAGTTAATAGTTTAAAGTTATTTTTTTCTCATGGTTCTTACACTTGAACCGAGAATGTTAGATAT
>JAHJFT010000091.1 GCA_018824325.1 Patescibacteria group bacterium | reverse complement strand
CTCGCTACACGCAAAAACCAGTCGAGTAGACCTGTTTATGCGCATTAATTGTTAAAGACTTGGTTAGAGTATAACATAGCGCTGAAATTTTGGCAAGTCACGTCGCTCGCCCTGTCATTCGATAGGGTAAACGAGCGATGTGACAAGAGGGAGCGTGAATTTCGAATTTTGAATTCAGAATTTCGATTCAAATCAGAATTCTGAATTTTTAATTTAAAATTGAATTTTGCTACCATGCTTTAGAGTATAGTAGCGTTAAATTAAATGAAAAAGCGCCAAACCGGGATGGTCTGGCGCGAGAAAAGGTGGGAGGTTAGGTGGTCTAAATTTAGGTTTTTTTAAGAACTTTTTGATAGGCGTGGTCCGGCGGGAGAAGTTCAAGCAGGTCTTTTTCCATGGATTCTCGCAGACGTCTGCCTTCTTCGGATTTACCAAAGCGAGAGGTGTCTTTGATTTCCTGGATGCGCTTGAAGATGCTGTCAACCGTCTTGGCCAGATCGTTTTCGCATGTGGCTATTTTATCCTGGGCCGCGGCAAGTGCCTCAGAGCTTTTTTCAAGCTTTTCCTGGTTAACGGAGTTAGAGGTGTACAGGCCGTGTATGAGTCCCATGATGCCGTTAAGGAGAAATGGAGTGCGTACATTCGTTAGAAGAATATTGAGTAGATTATTAGCGCCGATGTGAGTTTTTGAACCTGCGTTGTCTTGGAAGAACAGAAAGAGACTCTCGGACCAGGGGGAGATGACGTTAATTTTAACTTGGCATTCTTGAATCTTGAAGGGGGCATGCTGATTACAGAGGGATAAATCCTTGGGCCTATTGGACCAGCCGCCCATGGGGACGAGTAAGGCCAGCTTGAGTCCGTCGCGCATGTTTTTTGGGAGAGTGTTTAAGAAATTTTCGGGTAAGAAATTTTTGGCACCTTCTATTTTGATTTTTAGCTCACCATGCTCATAAAGACAGAGCCACGCGCTATTTCCTCTGACGTTGCGTTGCCAGTATGCTCTGAGCCAGTAGAAAGGCCAGATTTGAGAAATGCGCCTCGCGTTTAATTGGGTAATGCGATAAAAGCCGTGATATATGCAAAGGATGAGAAGTGGAAGCACTCCCAGGCCGATAACGCAAAACATGGCGCAAAAAAAGGATAGCATTTCGATTGGGGTGATAGGATTATGCTCCATGAAAATTAAATGGCACGATGACAACACAAGCGCTGTTAAGACGCCTAGGGTTATTGTCACTGCAAAAAGAAATCGCAGTCCTCCATCTTTGATGGGCATGGCTTTCTCGAGCTCTTCAAGCTCTTCTTTGAGTTGTGAATGTTCGTTTTCTTTGCCGTTCATTTCTGAACCTCCTTTTTCCGATTTGCCCGCAAGGGGCGTTAAATGGGAGACGCTACGGGCAGGCCCGCCTGCCATGCCATGCTGGCAGGCATTGGCGGGCAGGTCTTCCGCGTTTGCAAGTCTCTTGCCGGTTATGGGCCCTCCTTCGCTCTACGAGCTACGGAGGGTAAAACGGACAAGCCTGACTGGCATGAGCAGATCCTGTCGGTACGCCAGAGTTGATATTATGCCCCAAAGGGACAATCACCAAGCCTATCTTGGTAATGACTAACTATAGCATAATTTGGGCAAAAAGTCAAGGCCGGGTGGCCAAAATTTTGAAAGTGTCGTAAAATGATAAGAGCGACCCATGATAGGTCGCTCGGTGGGAAGTGAAGTGAAAGTTTAGTTGAATATTTGGGCGCAGGCTAGGACTTTGTTGCCGTAGGACGTGCTGTTGTTATAGGCACGCACGGCGGCTCGCCAGGAACCTTTTTTGTCTTTGACTTTGGCCAGATGGCTGGCCGCGGTAAACGTGGCGTCGGCCAGGGAAAAGGGGTTGGTCACGCCGTCCCCATCTCCGTCCACGCCGTGGCGGCGCCAGGTGACGGGCATGTACTGCATCGGCCCCATGGCGCCGGATTTGGAGCCGCGCACCTGCAGGGGATCTTTGCCCGTGTTGCGGCAAATTTCCTGAAAGGCCTGCATGTTCACCTTGGGCCGGTCCAACATGGCGTGATATACGGAATGTGAGCCATGCTCGCCGTCGCATCCGTGGCGCGTTTCGCTCCAGCGGATGCATTCCAGCAGTTTGGCCGGCGTGCCATATTTGGCCGAGGCCGTCGTGACATAAGGATTTTCATAGCACTTGCCGCCTTTTGCTGAAGTTTGGGCCGGCGCTTTGCGCTTTGCGTTTTGCGGCGCGGTCGGCGCGGGCAGGCCGTTGTCGTGCTTTGCCATGGTCGGCACCTTTTTATAGTTGTGCCGGTTAAAGACTTTGCCGGCGCAGGCGTGCAGGCCCCAGAAGCAAAGAAATATGATCAGTACCGAGGAACAGAAAAATCCGAGTCTTTCAGGATTTGTCATCTTTATCTCCTTAGTTGTTTGTTGTTTAAAAAAATGAGCCAATTAAGAACTGGAAAGCATTTCAAATGCTTAATTCACTCATTTTGTCTATTCTCTCCCCAGTTGGGTTATTTAATTTTAACTTTGGAGTATAGCATATTTTCGCGGTTTTGTCAATACCAAAATGGAATAATTTGGCTAAATTATGCAAAAAAATAAAAGTAAAATTGAGGCGCTTTTGCAAGACTTTCTTGATTATCTTGAGATTGAGAAGAATCGCAGTCGACGCACCAGGGATAATTATGAATTTTATTTAAAAAGGTTTTTAAGATGGGGCAAATTTTTAAAGCCGGAAGAAATTACCCAGGACAAGGTGCGCGAGTTCAGGCTCTGGCTCAATCGTTTGGAAGACAGATTTAAAAAGCCTTTGGGCAAGGCTACGCAAAATTATCATTTGATCGCGCTTCGTACATGGTTAAAATATTTGGCCAAACGAGACATCAAAACTCTTTCCGCGGAAAAGATTGAGCTGGCCAAGCTTGGGGACCGGCAGGTTGATTTTTTGGAAGGCTATGATTTGGATAAATTATTTGAGGCGTCAATCAAAATAAAACAGCCGGACATAATAAAGTTTCGCGACCGGGCGATATTGGAACTTTTGTTTTCCACGGGCATGCGCGTTTCCGAGCTGATTGGCTTAAATATTGAAGATGTTAATTTGAAAAAAGACGAGTTTACCATTCGCGGCAAGGGGAACAAAACCAGAATTGTGTTTTTATCAAACCAGGCAAGATATTGGCTTGGCGAATATTTGAAAAAAAGAAACGATATTTTTCCGGCGCTTCTTGTTCGCCATGACCGAGCTAAGAAAATCAGCGCGCGTGTTAAGGACCCGAAAGGCGTGCGTCTCACCCCAAGGAGCGTTCAGCGCATGATTCAGCGCTATGCCAAGGTAGCGGGCATTACCAAAAAAGTGACGCCGCACACGCTCAGACATTCTTTTGCCACTGACCTTTTGATGGGCGGCGCCGACCTTCGCTCGGTGCAATCGATGCTCGGCCATTCTTCAATCACCACCACGCAGATTTACACGCATATCACCAATAAACAGTTGCGCGAAGTTCATAAAGCGTTTCATGGAAAAACCCGGAGCGGAAAAGATTGACAGACTTGAAATTTTGTACTATATTTAGAGCACTTTTTGTGAAATTTAGGTTTGCGAAATTTAAGCCCTCGTAGTTCAATGGATAGAATAGGGGACTCCTAAGTCCCGACGATCCCGCTTCGCGGGATGTCGGGATCCCGACTTTCGCCTTCAGCGAAACGTCGGGATCCTAAAAGGCAAGATGCATTATTTATACATATTGCAAAGTTTAAAGGATAATAGTTATTATGTTGGGGTGACAAAAAAATGTTAGCCGTAGGTTATTACAGCACAATAATGGTGTATCAAAATTTACAGTAGCCAAGCGTCCATGGAAACTCGTATTAACTGAGCAATATAAAAAAATCAATGAGGCATACGTTCGTGAACGATTTATAAAATCTAAAAAGAGCAGAAAGATAATTGAATTAATAATTAAAAAAAGCCCTCGTAGTTCAATGGATAGAATAGGGGACTCCTAAGCCCTAGATGGGGGTTCGATTCCCTCCGAGGGCAATACGCGCCCGTAGTTCAATGGATAGAATAGGGGCCTTCTAAGCCCTAGACGCAGGTTCGACTCCTGCCGGGCGCACCAAAACCGTATTAAATTATAATTAAATAAGTTTAAATCTATGACCATACTATATTGGGTAATCGGCGCCATTCTTTTTATAATCGTTATTTCCATTCGCCAGATAAAGGAATATCAGCGCGGCGTGAAATTTCAGTTTGGTAAATTTAAAGGCATGATGAGTCCGGGTTGGCGTTTGATTTTTCCGATTATTCAGAATATGCAAAAAGTTGATATCCGTGTTAAGGCGGTGGACGTGCCTTATCAGGAAGCGATTACCCGAGACAATGTTTCCACCAAAATCAACGCGGTGATTTACTATAAAGTGAAAGACGCGCCAAAAGCGATTATTGAAGTGGAGAGTTATACATACGCGGTTTCCCAGCTTGCCCAGACCACGATGAGAAATGTTTGCGGCGAGATGGAACTTGATGAACTTTTATCCAAGCGCGACCAAGCTTCGGACAGGATTCGGGAAATAGTTGATAAGTTGACCGACCCATGGGGCATTGAAGTGCAATCGGTTGACTTGAAAGATATTACCTTGCCCGAGGAAATGCAAAGAGTGATTGCCAAACAGGCCGAGGCTGAACGCGAGAAGCGGTCAGTAATCATTAAGGCCGAGGGCGAGGTGATTGCTTCGGAAAATCTTAGAAAGGCGGCCGAGACTTTATCAAAAAGTACGGGCGCGCTCCATTTGCGCACTTTGGCCACGATAAACGACCTGTCGTCTGATCAGTCAAACACGGTTATTTTCGCGATTCCTTTAGAAATTTTGCGCGCGTTTGAGACATTTAACAGAAAGAATCAGGTGTCGGATAAAGAATAATACAAAATATATAATACGCCCGCAGTTGGGCGGCCATAGCTTTCGCCGTAGGCGGGGCAATGGATAGAACATTGGATTACGACAGTAATACGCGGGTTATTATTTGTTTGGTGGCAAGAGGGTTTGTGGGTAAAATCACAGAACGGTGGTTTGACAATTTCGTAAATCATGGTATTGTTAGTGTATATGCCATGGTTAAATTGTAAAATATGCGATAAAGAATTCTACGCCAAGCCCCGACATATTAAAATCGGCTGGGGTAAATATTGTTCTAATCGGTGCAAGTTTAAGTCTCAAAAAGTCGGTAAATTGGTTAGGTGCGCAATTTGCAATAAAAAAATTTATAAAACGCCGAAAGAATTAAAGCGTTCCAAGAGTAAAAAGTATTTTTGCAATAAGTCATGTTTCGCGGTTTGGAAAAATAAAAACATACTTTTTGGCAAAAATCATCCGCGCTGGAAAGACGGCGCGAACGCATACCGTGCCATTATAGCAAGGAGTCGGAAAAGGCTTGTTTGCAATTCATGCGGCAACAATGATGAGAGGATTTTGGTCGTGCACCATATAGATAAAAATAGGAAAAATAACTCTATTAAAAATCTGATTTGGCTGTGCAGGAATTGTCATCATTTGGTACATGGATATAACCAAGAAATAAATATAAAATCTGTTTGAAGGCGGCTATTTTTGGTGGCTATAGTGTAAAGGTTAACACACGAGATTGTGGCTCTCGCGATTCGGGTTCGATTCCCGATAGCCACCTTTGGACAGATTTTTGTTAAAAATAATTTGATCAACGCGTATTCATCGGCGAACATTAGATTCAAGGTAATATAAAAAGCCGCCCTCTGTTTCGAGGAACGGCTTTTGTTTTTTAATATTCTTTTTAAGAGGGTTTGGTTACGGGCAGGGTAAAAGTAACGGTCGTGCCTTGGTCATGGCCCGGACTTTGGGCCCAGATTTTTCCTTTCATCAGGCCGGCCATTTGTTTGGTGATATAAAGTCCCAGGCCGGTGCCGGTAATGTTTCTGGTATATTTATTTTCCGCGCGGTAGAATCTGTCAAAAAGCCGCTTCATTTCTTCGGGCGCCAGGCCAATGCCCGTGTCTTTTACGCTTACTTCAATGTATTTATTTTTTTTGGAGACCGAGACAGTTACGGTTCCGTTGGTTTTGTTGTATTTTATGCCGTTATTGAGCAGGTTCATCATCATCTCTTTGACGCGCTCGGGGTCGGCCCAGACCACCAGCGTTTTTTGCGCCGGTTTGAAAATCATTTTTACTTTCAGCCGTTTGGCCACGAGCCTCATCTCGCACAACGATTGATTGATTGTGGTGATCAGATTAATTTTTTTCGGTTCAATTTTGAAGGCGCCGTATTCTATACGGGCGACATTCAAAAGATCTTCGGCCAGCGCGACCAGGCGTTTTTTGTTGGCTTCAAGGTCTTGAAGCATTTCTAGCTTTTCTGGTGACAGGCGCTGGATCTCCTCGTCCTCGTAAAGCATTTCAAGGAGCCAGCCGATGGCGTTGACCGGGGCGCGAAGTTCATGCGCCGCGACAAAGATAAAGTGGTCCTTGAGGCGCTGGATTTCTTTTTCGCGGCCAATGGCTCTTCTGTGCACCTGTTCCAGTTTTCCGGTTCTTTGGACAACCAGTTTTTCCAGGTTTTTGTTATAGGCTTCAAGGTTTTTCTTGGCTTTGTCCAGGGCGCGTGATTTTCCCATGACCTGTCTCACGACCAAATAGATCAGAACCGAAGTGATCAGTACAACCATTGAACAGGTTAGAAAAATTTGGCCGATGAGCATGGGATAATTCACCGTCTCCCCTTCGGTCATCACGAAAAAATCAAGGCCCACATAACCAAGAAAAAAAAGAATAATCAGCGCGATGAGCACGAGCCACCAAAGGCCGAGTTTTTTTATTTCCGCCATTTTGAATACCCGGGCAAAGCAGATTATTGAAAATATGAAGATTAAACCGCCGAGGCTGATTGAGATTATATTAATCATTTTTTTTGAGTTAATCTTTTGAAAGCCTCAAGCGGATGCTGGTTTATGAGATTGGCGGTCAAAGTTTTTTTGAGGCTTTTTGCCAGATACGGATGAAGGGATTTTTGAATAGTCTTTATAATATAATCCGGCGCCACCAGATACCATTGGACAAACTCTTTGTTTTGCATTCGTTGCCACAGATCAAGATTCAGACTTTTTAAAAGATGCGTTTTAAACAGATGGTCTTGGTCGGGCACAACATCCGGGGCGCCAAAACTTTGCAGCTCCCCGCGGCTGCCGTGCTGGCCAAAACCGCCTTCTTTGTCGCTGGCATATTCTTTGGGATAGGCAATTTCTTTGAGCAGACTTAAGTTGTCTTGGTTAAGTGAATATAGTTTCGCGGTTTGGGTGTCGGCAATAACCATGAGGGCCGGTTCGGTCGCGTGGGGTAGTTCTTTTGGTATCTGCATGGGGGTTACTTAATAGTCATTTTATTTATGAGAAGATGTGTGATTCTTCGGGTTTTTGGCTATCTATAAAATACAAGGAAATTGGAAAATGGAAATTAGTTTTTGGGTTCGGTTTTGCTCAATTTCCAATCGTTTTTTTCGCTTGACAGCTGCACATTTAATTCTGATTTCAGGATTTGGCTGCATGAACAATCGTTAATATCTTATCTATATTATACTCCAAAAATCTGGTAAACTGAAATAATATGAGCGATAAAACGAAAAACTGGCGCGACAGGGTTATCCGTTATATTCGCGAGCTTATTTTCGGATTTGAGGACAGTTTGGTTTCAACCCTGGGCGCGATTACCGGCATTGCCGGAGGCAGTCAGGACAGTTCCATCGTTATCTTGGCCGGCATGGTGATAATTTTCGTTGAGTCGATTTCAATGGGCGCGGGTACTTATCTTTCGTCAAAATCCGAGCGCGAAGTGGTGGAAGAGACCATCCGGCGCGAAAAGCAAACGGTCAAACACGATATTGAGGGCGAAAAGCAGGAAATAAGAGAGTATCTTGAGGCGCGCCGGTTCAAGTCCGAGGAAATTGAGCCAATCGTGGAGAGACTGGCAAGCGACCGCGGCCTTCTTTTGGAAGAGATGCTTTTGCATGAGCATAATATTATTCAGGAGCCCAGGGCGAGGTCAGTCAAGCGCGGACTGGTGATGTGGGGTTCGTATTTCGTGGGTGGATTTTTTCCGGTTTTACCGTATTTATTTTTGTCGGTGCGGTCGGCATTTTTGCCTTCCATTTTGGCGACGCTCATAGTTTTGTTTTTACTTGGCGCGTTTAAAACAAAATTTACTGGAAAGTCATGGTACAAGAGCGGTTTTGAGATGGCCGTGATTTCGCTTTCCGCGGCCGGGGTCGGATATGTTGTGGGGAGAATTGTGGCAATGAGTTTCGGGATATAAAAAATAACCAGAAGATGAGGAAATAAAATCTGGTTGTTTTTTGATCCTACAAACCCCGCACCCAACCCTAAGAAGTCATAAACACGTCTCACAAATAAATAATACCCCTACCTAATTAATATTATACTCACAATTAGACTCGGGTTTCGCCTCCGGCGCCTTACTTTTTGTAACCAAAAAGTAAGCAAAAAGTTCCGGGGGTGGGCGATGCGCTCTCAGCAAAGCTAGTAAAGCCCCTATATTCTTCCCCGACGCTTAGCGCCCAACCCCCGGACCCCCATGCCGACTTGAGCCAAGGCAGTATAAGGGGTCATCAAAACATAGACGATGTAAACTAAAAACACGCCATTCTTTACTTCGTTGAATTACGAGGTGAGCGGCGTGTTTAAAATTATTGATTTTTGGGTTGACGGTGATTTATATCAGAAAGACAATCTTTCTATAAAATCGTGCAATCCCTTTTTGGGATTTTTTTTCTTTTTTATTATATCGTCCACCAAAAAGATGAGCGGGGCGTGGATTTTTTTCTTTTTCATGAGGCGCGCGAGGAGCGGGGCGGTAAAATATCCTTCAGCCACCTGGCGCATGCCGAGTTGGGCCGGCGTTTTGGCGCCTTTTTGCGAAGCAAGCCGGCCATAGGTGACATTTCGACTTTTAGGGTTAAATCCGGTGACCGTGAGGTCGCCGATGCCGGACAGAGACATGGCCGTGCCGGGTTTGGCGCGCATTTTCGCGAGAATGGCGGCCATTTCTTGCACGGCCGCGGTAAAAAGCATGGCCTGGGTATTCAATTTATATTCAAGGCCTTGGCTTATGCCCAGGGCGACAGCGTAAACGTTTTTTAAGCTGGCGCAAAGCGCGGCGCCGGCAAGATCTTTTGTTATGTTGACTTTGAAATAGGAATTTTGCAAAAGGTTTTTCATTTGTTTGGCCGAGGCGGGGCTAAGCGAGGCGATTTCAACGGCTGTGGGTGTGCGCCGGGCAATATCAAGGGCCACGGCCGGGCCGGTCATGTTGACGAAGTTATTTTTGAGATGGGCGGGGAGAAACTCAATTATTTCCTGGGCCGTGGTTTGTAGAGTTTTTTGGTTAAGGCCCTTGGTCACGGAGAAAATAATCATTTTCCGAGTGAGCAGATTTTTTATTTGTTTCAGAACCGGCATGATGACGTGCGAGGGCACGGCGAGCATGACCACATCGGCGCCCTTGAGGCAATCAATATCGGTCGGCTTGGCCATAATATTTGGGTGCAGTTTGATTCCGGGCAGATATTTTTTATTGGTGTGTTTTTGAGCAATTTCTTTTAACACGCTTTGCTCAATGCTCCAGATGCGCACTTTGTGCCCGTTTTGGGCCAAGAGCTGGGACATGGCCGTGCCCATGTTGCCCGAGCCGATTGTGGCGATTTGTTTCATATGGGTTTTTGATTATGGCGAACTATTATGTTAGATGGAAATTGGCTGCATGAAAAATGGCAATAGAAGCTAGAATCTAGAAAATAGAGCTTGCCAAAAATTTTAATTTCCAATTTCTAATTTCCAGTTTCTATTTTCTTTGCTATTATTGTATCAGATTTTTAATATATTTGACAGATAGAGGCACTTGTTTTATAATCCTAGCATGGTACTAGGATTCAATTATGTCATTATTAAATATTTCGGCTAAAAATCACTACGGTTTGATTATTATGTGCGCGCTGGCCGCGGCTTGGAGCCAGGGCCAGTATGTTTCGCTTAAAGAAATCGCCAAGCGCATGAGTTTGCCGGGCAAGTTTTTGGAAGAAATCGCGGCCCAGCTTAAGGCGGCCGACTTGGTTCGCGCCAAGCGCGGGGCTGAAGGCGGGTACAAGCTTTCAAAGGATCCTAAGGGTATCAAGGTTCGAGATATTATTCAGGCGATCGAAGGGCCGGTTCGGGTGATTGAGTGTCAAGCCGGGATTTGTCCAAAATCCAGGCTTTGCCGGTCTAAGAGTCTTTGGCTTTTTTTGGAAAAATCACTCAATAAGACACTGAAGAATACTAGCTTGCATCAAGTTTTGTATAAATTATAGCATTATGAAAAAAGTTTATTTGGACAATGCGGCAACAACTTATGTTGACGCGCGCGTTAGGCGGGCGATGGAGTCTTTTTATTCCACGCGCTATGGCAATGCCTCAAGCTTTCATTCCATGGGCAAAGACGCGGATAATGCGATTGAGGACGCGCGTAAGCGAACGGCTGAGATTTTGAATTGCCGGGCGCGGGAAATTATTTTTTGTTCGGGCGGGACCGAGTCGGACAACATGGCGATTTTGGGAGCGGCGCGGGCGAATAAAGATTTCGGCAATCATGTAATTTGTTCAAAGATTGAGCACCACGCGGTTCTTGAGTCGGTCCATCATCTTAAAAAAGAAGGCTTTGAAGCAACCTATGCCGGAGTTGATGAATTTGGCATTGTTGATGTCGAGGAAATTCGCAAAAAATTGACTCCCAAAACAATCCTTGTTTCAATTATGATGGCGAATAATGAAATCGGCGCGATTCAGCCGATTGGGGAAATTGGCAGAATGATTTTAAAATGGAGAAAAGAGCATAAAATAAAATATCCGATTTTTCACTGCGACGCGTGCCAAGCGGCCGGGGTCAAAGATTTAAACGTGGAAAAATCGCATGTTGACCTTCTGACTTTGAACGGGGGAAAGATATACGGACCCAAGGGCGCGGGCGCGTTTTACGTGAGAGAGGGCGTGAAAATTGAGCCCCTGATGTACGGCGGCGGACAGGAGCGGGGTGTGCGGCCGGGCACGGAAAATGTTGCGGCGATTGTCGGTTTTGGCGAGGCGCTTGAAATCGCGCAAAAGGAAAAGGATAGAGAGAATAAAAGACTTATTAAATTAAGAGATTATTTTATAGAGCAAATTTTGCAGAAGATTCCTAAATCGCGGCTTAATGGTCATTTGGAAAAGCGCTTGCCCAACAACGTGAATGTTTCAATTTTTGGCGTGGAGGGCGAGGCCCTGGTTTTGTATCTTGATGCCAAGGGCGTTTATGCTTCTTCGGGCTCGGCGTGTACTTCGCGCGCGCTTGACCCCTCGCACGTGCTTTTGGCGTGCGGTCTGTCAAAAGAGGCGGCGCATTCGTCGGTGCGATTTACCCTGGGACGCAAAACCACAAAAGCGGATTTGGATTATGTTCTG
>JAHJFT010000090.1 GCA_018824325.1 Patescibacteria group bacterium | reverse complement strand
ATTTTTCAGGGGGGCGGCGGCGCCGGCCAAGCCACTGAAGCTAAAAATACAATCATCGGCGCGGTAGTTGGCTTGGCCCTGGCGCTCGGCTCATACACCGTGCTTAACCTGATTAATCCGGATTTGGTGACGTTCAAGGCGTTGCGCCTTGAAATTGTAGACAGGGAGGAATTTAGTCTTGGATTTAGTTATGCTGACCCAACACCCGAACAAGAAGAGGGCGTTATAGCTGAGCCGGCAACTTCCACCCCAAGCGGTGGAACATCTCGTGATAAATTGCTTTCAGTGTGCAAGTCAAGAAGTGCCGGCGGAACGGTTACGGCATCTGATCTAAAAGCAATTCTCAAAACATGGATTGATATTGGCACAGTCGGCGGAGCAACTTATATCCGTGGCGGCTTTACCAAGCAGAGCGCGTGCACAAATAACGCGCAAAAAGATTATGCTTTAAAAATCCTTAACGATCAAGGGATTAAAATTCCTGAAGGCGCCGCACATGAAGATTTAAAACAGCTTTATCAGCAAGAAATAGTAGACAAAGTTTTTGAAGACGGCAGGCTGTGCGGTGACTGCGTATCATGGACGCAACAACTGTTTGAATGCGCGGGCATGGGTTATCAGCTCCGTTTTCCAGCTATGAAATCAAGAAAAGAACAGTATTTGAAATACCGCATCTCTACTTCAGATAATTCATGCGCTGAAGCACGAGACAATATTCCTGGCGGAATCAAATTTGGCGATATTATACACTATAGAAATTTAAGCGACGCAGGCCACATGGTAACCTATATCGGCGATAATGGTATAAGCGGCCTGGAAGATTATGAGATTGTGGAAATGGGGGGCGCGAAGAGCGCCAAATGCGAAATTGTAAAAGGACTGAATAATGCATTGAATTGTGTCCGCATACATAAAACTTGGTCTGGATGGAATAAGAAAAAGAAGTTTTGCGATATTTTTAGGGTTTTGGGAAATTGACTTGAATAAAATATAATTTTTCATATAACAAAAATCGGCTAGCTATTTAGCCCGGCCGATTTTTTATTTTATACTTTTACTCAAAATGGATTCCCCTTTCAAACTGCTCCAGCTTGGTTTGCAAAGCCGGATAATGTTCCAGACCCTTATCAAAGACGGTTTGCGCGAATTTTTGCGCGCGCTTCAATAAAATGTGGTCCGTCAATTTGGCAAACTTAAGGCGCGGAAGGCCGGATTGCTCCCAACCGTAAATATCGCCCGGACCGCGCAGGCTAAGGTCGGCTTCAGCTAGTTCAAAGCCGTTGTTTGAAGATTGGAAAAGATCCAATCTTTGGCCGGTTTTTTCGTTTTCGTTTTCCGTAAAAAGGAAGCAATATGATTGCTGGTCGGACCGGCCGATGCGGCCACGCAATTGGTGAAGCTGGGCCAAACCGAAGCGGTCGGCACCTTCAATAATCATGATGCTGGCGTTAGGCACGTCAATGCCCACTTCAATGACCGAGGTGGAAACCAGAAGATCCAATTCATGCTCCTGAAAATCTTTCATCACCTTTTCCTTGTCTTCGGGTTTGAGCCGGCCGTGGAGCAAGCCGATTCTCAAGCCGGGAAAAATTTGGCATAATTTTTCATGCTCTTGTTTTACCGAGCGCGTGCCAAGCTTGTCCGACGGCTCAATCAACGGACAAATGACAAACCCTTGTCTTCCGTTTTTAATCTCCTGTTTTATGGAATCATAGGCCGCGTCCCGGTCCGCTTCGGCCACAACCCGGGTCTTTGCCGGTTTTCGGCCCGCGGGCATGGTTTTTATGATGGAAAGGTCAAGATCGCCGTACAGTGTCAAGGCGAGGGAACGCGGTATGGGCGTGGCGGTGAGCGATAAAAGATGGGGGAAAAAGTCACCCTGATTTTTTTCGCGCAGAGTTTGTCTTTGCTTAACGCCGAAACGATGCTGTTCGTCAATCACGACCAGACCCAAATTTTTAAATTTTGTTTTGTCTTGAACCAGGGAGTGAGTGCCTATTATCAAGTCAACCTCTCCGTTGGCCAGAGCTTGTCTCATCTCCCTTTCCTTAATCGCGCGCCCGGCAATGGCGCATTTTGTTCTGGTGAGAATGCCGCAATTAACATTTTTATTCTTGAAAAATCCGGAAAACGTGTTGAAATGCTGTTCAGCTAAAATTGTGGTTGGCGCCATAACAACGCATTGAAAACCACTGGCTTTAGCCTGCTCCAAGGCGAGCGCCGTGACAATGGTCTTGCCCGAGCCGACATCCCCTTCCAAGAGCCGGTTCATGGGGTGTTCATTGCTCAAGTCGTACAAAATTTCCCTCAAGCTCGTCTTTTGGTCCTCGGTCAATGAAAACGGCAGGCCTTGGAACGAATTGTTCAGTACCTCGGGTTTTAAATTGATTTTAGGCGCGGCCACGCTTTTTAACGCCTGCCGGCTTCTTGAAGCAATGAGCTGCAACAGGAACAATTCTTCAAACTTGAATCTTTCCATGGCTTTTTCCGCGATATTGATATCGGTCGGAAAATGAATTTGTTTTATGCTGTTGCCTAATTTTAAAAAATCTTGCTCGCTGATGATAAACTCGGGCAGCCATTCGGCGAGCTTGGCCGTCAGGGGCAGGGAAAGCTTAATGAGCCAGCGCAGCTGTTTTTGGGAAACGCCTTGGGTAAGCGAATAGATCGGCGCGATGCGATTGGCGTGCAGCTGTTCGCCCGAAGCGCGGGCCAGCTCCCAAATCGGGCTGACCATTTCAAATTGATAGCGGCTGTCCACCTTTCCGCAAAAATAATAATACGCGCCCCTCTTTAGCGTTTTGCTCAAATAACCCTGATTAAACCAAATAATCTTGAGCGAGCCGGTGTCGTCGGAAACTAATGCCTGGGTAATTATTTTTCGCTTGCGCGGACTGCGAAAAGTTTTTATTTGCTCCAACTGGGCGCGGATGGTCGCGTCCTCTCCCACCAGAAGCTCGGAAATGGATTTGAGTTTCGTCAGGTCTTCGTATTTCTTGGGAAAATAAAAAATGAGATCCTTTACGGTCTCAAT
>JAHJFT010000089.1 GCA_018824325.1 Patescibacteria group bacterium | reverse complement strand
TATTTATTCTTCTTTTAAAATTTTTTCTTCTTTTTTAATGGCTCTTTCCGCGCTCTTGCGCTCTTTGTAAAAACCCATGAGATGAAAAACCAATATGCTGATTAAGATAATACATATCAGGTTTAATATAAAAAGTTGAGCCGAATGCTGAATCATTTGCCAGTCAAGCAAGACCGTGCCGATGCCCACGGCGGCAAGCGGCGGAATCAGGGCCACGGAAATAGCCACGCCGGGCAGGGCGGCGCCCATTTCGGGATGGCCCCAGGCAAAAGCCGCGGCCAAGCCGGAAATAAGCGCGATGCAGATGAAAACATAGTTCGGCTCCATCTGATAAATGAGCGCGCCTTCGGAGCCGGGCGCGCCGACGATAAGGGCGATCAGAACGGCGACGATGACCGATAAAATTATCGCTTTCAGAACCGCGAAGATTGAAAATCTTATTAATTTATAATCCACGATCACCACGCCCATGCCGACGCAAAGAACCGGCGAAAGCATTGGCGCGACAAGCATGGCGCCGATAATTACCGGAACGTTGTCAATCAATAGGCCGAGCGTGGCCAGAGCGATGGAAAGCGTGATCATCAGAAAAAACGTTTTTCGGGGCGAACCCCCTTGGATAAGCCTTTCCATTGCCTCGCGGCGCTTGGACGGTTCGGCACTAAATATCGCGTTTGTTATCATAATTTGTTTTTTCTTTTGTATCGTAACCGAATCTATATTTAAATATATCGTTTTTCACGCCGCCGATGGTGAACATGTGCAATTCGCACAGCGCGTACTTGATGGCAATGTTGGCGCGGCCGTCGCGGTCAAAACGGCGCACCGAAACCGGAATTTTCGCGCTTTCCAAAAAGCCGAACTGGCCGAACTTTCTGGCTCTTTTTGAATAATCATGATCTTCGGCAAGCTTGATGCTTTCATTGAAGCCGTCAATCGCTTCGTGCACGTGGCGCCGGACAAAAATGCAAAACCCGGGCGCGTGCGGCGTGACAAAGCGCAGATTTTTTGCATATTGATTGTAAAACCGGTGAAAAAGAATATCCACCTTTTTATCCGAAATCGGCTCTAAATAACAAGTAGCTAAATCAAGCGCCCTTGAGTCAAACTCAAAAATAGTTTTTGATAAAAAATCTTTGCCCGGAAGATAAACATCCGCGTCCAAAAATAAAAACTTCTCCCCTTTTGCCGCTTGAGCGCCCCGGTTGCGCCCAGCCGCGGGCAAGCCGCCGTCAACCACCCGGGCGCCGTAATCGCGCGCCACTTGGCGCGTCCGGTCCTCTGAATTTGCGTCGGCCACGATAATTTCATAATCTTTATAATCCTGCGCCCGAATGGACTTGAGTAAATAGGGCAGAAAATCCTGCTCATTATAAGTTGGTATAATTATGCTTAGCATATGCTAATAATATAGCAAAAAATCATGGATTTTTCAACCGTTTTGTTCACGCTGGAATCTGCGGTCCCCGTGAAAAATACGACGGATTAACAACGGATTGCAACGGATTTATAAATAGCACCAAAGACAAATTATGGAATATGACGCGAAAAATGAATCCGTTAAAATCCGTTGTTTAATTGTTGTTTAATTTCAATAGAAGAATAGTTATCCGGACATCTTGCCCATATAATAATCAGCGCTTGAAAAAACCACGGTTTAGTGTAAAATAAAAAAGCGTCCATATCGTAATGAAAATGGACGCAAGGCTTGGTGGCTTGGTGCGGGCTCTAATAATATTCCTGCTCTTTGGTCTCGATCTCATCATCCTTTGTTTCGATCTCGTCATCCTTTCTCTTGCCGCGCCGGAGATCGTCCCGCCTTATCTGGTCTTGATTAACCTTCACTTGCACGTCGCTGAAGCTTATCTCCAGCCCCTTATGAACCACGGCTTGGGCTCCCTCTGCCTTAACCTGTTCGGGCGCGATCGCTTCAATCTGGTCAAAAAAGACATGGAGGTCACGCTCTGCCTTAAAAGAATATACCGTAAACTGAAATCCTCTGACCGCGAGCTTGTTCTCGGGATTGCGCTGGTATAGTACCGAACCAATCGCGCCTCTTACCTGGCCAAATGTTCCATCAAGGCCAACGATGTCGGGCAATTTAAAGCGCACGGCTTGCCCCGTTTTAAACAGCACTTCGGGATTTTCCAGGGCGCATGCCTTTACTTCTTGCACGTGCAGATAAAAGGCGTTGCAATGCGGGCACTTGATCAAAATATCCGATGTTCTGTCCGGTTTTTTATGTGAATTTTTCACTTTTTCCTCCTTTGAGCTAAAAGATATTAAAAAAACATCTTCGTATCAACTTAACACAGATATTAAGAATTGTCAAGTTATGACTGAAGAACAAAAAAAATCAGGGTTTGTGGTTTTGGTGGGCCGCTCCAATGTGGGCAAATCCATGCTGCTTAATGCTTTAGTCGGCACCAAGGTGGCCATTATCACGCCCAAGCCCCAAACCACGCGCCAGGCCATTCACGGCATTCTTCATGACGCGCGTGGCCAGATTGTTTTTATTGACACGCCCGGCATATTTCACAAGGCCAAGGATATTTTGACCAAAAAACTGAACGCCCGCGTCAGGGAAGCCATGCGCGAGGTTGACGCCCTGATTTACGTAGTTGACCCGACTCGCGCCATCGGGCCGGAAGAACGCGAGATTTCGGGCTTGGTTGAAATGGTAAAAAAACCCAAGATTCTCGCGCTGAATAAATGCGACATCAATGACCCGGCCTTTGCCCAGGAATACAAGGCGCTCGCGAAAAACTTTGACCGGACGATTGAGATTTCCGCGAAAACCGGAAAAAATTTAAAACAGCTAGTTGACGCGATTTTTGAATTTTTGCCGCAAGGAGAGGCGTTTTATCCGGAACACCAATTTACCAACCTTGAAAACAAATTTTGGTTTGCCGAACTCATCCGCGAAAAAATCTTTATTCAGTTGCGGCAGGAGGTGCCCTATTCAATCATGGTGGAAGTTGAGGAAATAAAAGACAAGAATGATATTTTTTACATCAAGGCGAAAATTATCACCAACGCCGACCGCTATAAAAAAATGATTATCGGCAAGGGCGCGCAGACCGTGAAATCAATCGGTCAGTCGGCGCGCAAAGAACTTGAAGCAGTCACGCAGAAAAAAATCTACTTGGACCTGGAGGTCGAAGTCCAGGAACATTGGCCCGAAAAATTTTAAAGGAGGACGCCATGAGCGAACATGAATATCAAATCAGAGAACCTTATCCGAGCGATTTTGATGAACCCAAATTTCGAAAAAAAACAAAAGAAGAAAGGACTTTTGATTTTGACAAGATTGAACCCGGCCCTTTTCAGTATTTAAAGTATTTGGAATACAAAGGAATCAAATCCAAGGGCATGCCGCAAGCCATGGCCGAGCTTAAGGAGCAGGCACGAACCGCGGAAGATGAAAAAGAAAAAAAGTGGGTCGATCAGCTTATTGCCAATCTTGAGACAAGGTTTGGCCAGACATCGGAAGAAAAACTCAAGCCGACCAGCCCGGAACTTGCCGCGAACTGGCTAAAAAAAATAATAGACCATGAGCTCGAGCAAAGAATAGACGCCGAACGCAGCGGCGACATGGACATGGCCGCGCATCATGAGGCCGGACAGCACGCTCTGGAAAAACTTCGGAATAATATTAAAAATGGCCGATGGTCAAACATTGACATTGACGACGAGGGAGAGTTTTCCCCTTCCTCATGGCTTGCCTCGGCCGAAGCCGAGCTTAAATCAGAGCTTAAGAAAAAGGTGGTCAATACCAAGCTCTTAAAAGCCGCGAGAAACGCGAGAATGGCCTGGAAAAAAATTGAACTTCTAATCCGCGAAAGACAGGGGTAATCTTGAGACATAACTTCACTTGACGCAATCTGCCGTCCTTTGTTGGACGGCTTTTTTATCAAGAAAACAACGAGGTAAGTAAAAGAATGTGTTGGTAAAATCTTTGTTTTTCTTCTAAATTTGGAGTAATTCTGGGATAATTAGGGAATATGATCCCTAATCATTCAAAAAAAACATAAAAACAGAAGAACGGAAAAACAAAAAATATACTCATTGCGATTCCCGACCATAGTCGGGGCAAAGCAATCCCACAAAAAGTAGTCATTGCGAGGCCCTGAAGCGTAGCGAAGGGGCCGTGGCAATCCCGAGCCCACGTGGGCTAGCCGTCCCCTTTTTCAAAACCCTCGCTCAAGTCTCTGTAGCCGAGGTTGTCTTTGCCCATAAGAAGAATGGACGTGGCCACAGACGCTTTTACCTCGTGGCTTCGGGATTGCTTCGTCGCTCCTCCCCCGCAACGCGGGGGGACTCGCTCCTCGCAAAGACACCTAGAGAGGGCGCTCGGCCCGGCGGAAAATAAAAAATACCGGCCAAATTAGCCTGTATTTTTTACGCAACAATTATCCGGCCCAGGCCAAAATCAAAACCGCGAGCAAAAAGGCGATAAGCAAAAATACGGCGGTCCAGCCAAGCATGGTCAGGGCCGGCTTAACTTCGCCCTTGAGGGCGAGCATGGCCGGGTAAGCCAGCACGATAAGGCCGCTGACCAGGGCGGAAAAAACAAACAAAAGCAGCATGATTACTCCGGCAAAGGCGCCGGAAGCGTTGAGCGGAAGAAAGGCGTTGCCAAACTGGAGAAAAAGCACAACCAGGCCGATGTATAAAAGTTCTCCCAGGGCGGAAAGCAGGGCGTAGACAATCAAGTTATTGCACTTTGTTTTTTTTATTTTCATAAAAATACTCACAAGAGATTAAAAATCCTCTGCCCTTGCGAGCAGAGGATTTTTGCGAATCTTATCGAGTGACCGAAATGGCTGTAGTCTGCTCCGGATCGCAGGCGCCGACCGTGATGCGGCCGTTGCCCGCTTTATTGATGTAATAATCCGTGTTGCCGGCCGTACCGGTTCTCGGATCTTGCGGGATGGCGGACAAATAAGTGTCCACCAGGTCGCCGGAAAGGTCAAGACAAGCGGCAACCGTGGTGTCGGCCGTGCAAGTGGTGTCGCAACCCGAACCGGCCGTGCCCAAAACCTGACTGGTTGTTGAGACACTGTCAATGCCGGTTGGCAAATCGCCATCATTGTCAACCTGATATTTTAACACCGCGTTGAGGACCGAGTTTGTCTCACTCCAACGCGTGGCGTCGCGGCTTTCGCCAAAGCGCTTGCCCGGGTCAAGGGCCACGAAAATTACCGCCGCCAAAATACCGATGATAACGATGACGACCAAAAGTTCCACGAGCGTGAAACCCAAAACATTTGGTTTTTTCATAGTCATTCTTAATTAATTATTAAACTTTATTAAATTTTTTTTCTTTGTCCAACTCTCTACTAAAAATAACGTCTTAATAAAATTAATTTTAACTCATCGACCTTTTATTTTATTAATTTATTTTATTGCTGCGGCAAAAGATTAATTCCGTCTATTCGCGGGTCCTTGGCCAGACCGCGCAAGGCCAAGCCGTAAGCCGTGTACATGGGCCGCTCCTTGGTGTTGCCAACCGCGACATCAATGCCAAGCTGCTCTTGAAGATATTGGGGCAAGCCTTTCATCGCCGAGCTGCCGCCAACCAGTAAAATTTTCTTTAAATCTATATCCAGTCTTTGCGCGTAATATTCCTTGGCTTGTTTTATTTCGTCGATGATCGCACGCATTTCTTTTTTAATAATATCGCCCACCCCTTGTTGGTCGTCTTTTCCGGCGATGCCAAGTTTTATTTTTAATTTCTCGGCTTGGCTGAATTCCACGTTAAGACTCTGGGAAATTTTTTTGGTAAATTCATTCCCGGCCACGGGTATGTTCATGCTAAAACACGGGCCAGCCGACTTGAACACGCTGATTATGCTGGTTCGCGCGCCAATGTCAACGATCATCACGCTTTTGTCAATAAAATCCTTTTTAAGCAGGCATCGGCCGAGGCATCCGGACTCCATGTCAAAAGCAATCGGCTTTAAACCCACGGCCACCAATGTTTTGAAATAATTATTCACGATTTCCTTGGGCGCGGCGACAAAAAGCACTTGCTGTTTTTCCGTACCCGGATAAAAAACGCAATAATCCATAAAAAGCCCATCCAGGTCCAGGGGAATATTTTGTCTTGCCTGGTCAAGCAGCCTTGATTCAAAATCCTTTTCATCGGCCGGATACGATATTTGAAAAACGCTTGTGAAAAGCTGGCTGTCCGGAAGACTGGCCACGACCCGATCTCCTTGGGGCGGCTTTGGCTTTGCGCCCTTAATGGCCTTTTCTATGGATTGACTTAAGATTTCTTGTTTTAAAATTTTTCCGTTTTCCACCACGCCAAAATCAATATCAACGCGGTTATGGCTCTTTATCTTTCTCCCCTCTCCAAGCTGCATAACCTCAACCGATAAATCGGAGATATCAAGGCCAAAAGCCGGTTTAGAAAAAAATCCCATACTTTATGAGCTAGGTTCCTCCCAAGACAAAATATTAAAATTGCTGTCTATCACCGACTGGATAATTCGGGTAAACGATTCGGTTTGAGTTTCCGCGGTTCCCGAGCTGTTTATGGTCGCTTCAGAACCGTTTACCACTGCCTCCATTATACAATATCCGCGGCCAAACGACAATGTGGATGAAACGCTGACCCAGTCTTGCTTCAATTGATAGGCCGCTTCGTCAACGCATGCTTCGGAATAATTAAACGCTTGCAAAGACTTGTTGCTCGTAAAGCCGGCGAGCAGTTCGGAGGCGCCGGAAAGGCTGACGCTCACGGCCACGGCCAATATCACCGCGCTAATAATAAGAATGAAGAAGAGCGCGACAAATCCTAAATTTTTGCTTGTTTTAGCCATATTTTAATACCCCCTTAATTCCACGGTAGTGGAAGCGGACGAGGAATAAGAGAAATCAATGTCCGTTCCCTGATTATCAAACTCAATGTTCAGGTTGATATAAACATTTTTTGTGCTGGTGGACGAACGGTCGGAAAAAGAGCCGGTTGCCAGCACCCGGCTTGTGGTCAAATCTTGAACCGGACCGGCGCCGACCCGGTAAGTCACTTTTTTATCCACCTCGTCGAATTCAAGCGTAATTGAAGGATCGGGCGTTCTGTCCAGTACCAGGGTTTGGCTGTCCAAGCTGGTGATATCCTTGGCTTGGCGAATGGCCCGGGTTATTCTATCCATGGCAAAACGAAAATTTTGGTTGACTTCAACGATTATATAGGCCTTGGCCTGGTCTTTTGTCGCGTCAATGGAAAAATATGTCGCGGCAATCAAAATAACCGCGGTCATGCCGACGTATAAAATTATACCCAGTAGAGTGAAGCCTTTGAATTTTTGTATAATCCTTTCAAGAAACATCGATCTGGTGATTAATTGCTATCTACGAAATTACGAATTTTTACGAATATACGAATGTTTTTTTCGAACATGCATGGAATAATTGAACGTTCATCATGAATTCGTATATTCGCACTGATTCGTAATTTCGTAGATTTCGTTTTTATGTTCTGGCGTTCTCTTGCTCTTGCGTTATTGATTTTGATAATTTACGTTCACCCAGTCAAGAACGGGCGTGTCCGCGCCGTCGCTCTGAAGCATGGCTTTGTATTTTATCCATTGGTCGCCGCCGTGGTCCGGATGGATGAATTCGCCGGATGAACTCGTGTTAAAGTAATCGGTTTCATCGCCGTCTTCGCCCTGGGGTCCGCACCAGGTGCTTGACCATGCGCCGGGCGACCCGCCCGAGTCAGGCGCGGTTTTTATCTGTAATTTTATATCATAGACGGCGCCAATCGGCAGCGTCTCGTCCCAGGATATGATATTGAAATTGCTAGGCGCGCCGGTATCATAAGCCGACGACTCGAGTTCGCCGGACGTGACATAACCGCTACCCGAGGAACTGTACCTATGCCCGATATTCACGTTATCCAATTTCACCTGCTGGCTTCCGTCGCTTTCCAAAAACGCCTTAAACATTATTCTTTGCCCGCTAATGGAAAAATCTCCGATATTATAATCAACCTCTTCGGAGGTGTTGTAGTTGGCCGATCCGGCCAAAGACCAGGAAGCGCCATCCCAATATTGCCAGGTTGAACCATTGTCATTGGAAAGCTGATAATAAACCTCGGCGCTGCCCGAGCCGGCGCACCCGTAATCCACGGTCAGGCTGGCAAGCTCCGGGGTATAGGCGTCATCGCCCGTCACAAAAGTGGATTGATATTGAAAATATTGATTGTCGCTTACATTGGTAATGGCGAACGAAGGCAAAGTAATGGTGCCGTTGTCTTCTTCGGAATAATAGTCCGCGCCCGTGCCGTCCGGGCCGATAAATGCTTCGCCTAGACAAACCGCGTCATCGCAAGAGCGAACCTGGTGCCCCAGGGCGAGAGCGCCGCGCTTGTAACGGTCAAGTATCTCTTCGGGCAAAAGCACGCGGCTATATATAACCACCTCATCCATAATACCGTCAAAATAATGATTGTCATAAGGATTGCCGCCGATGCGGATGATCGGATTGTCGTCCAATGTATTACCGTTGGTCGAATAATTGCCGTCTTCAAATCCATCAATATAAATTCCTTTTTGGCCGCCTTTTTGCCGCGTGGCGACAACGTGATGCCACTGGCCGTCGTTAATACTCGCGCCGGACACGGCTTGATTGTCCGGATTGCCGGTCCACCAACAAATTTTATTGTTCAGAACGCCCAAAATCCAATCATCTCGCACATAACCGCCCACGTCAGACCAGAAAAGGCCGTCGCCATGATAGCATTGCGTACCCGTGGCGCTGGCCGCGCTTGTCTTGATCCATGCCTCCAGCGTGAAATCATTGCCAATCGTGTTATCTATTTCCACATAGTCGTCATTGCCGTCAAAATCCAGAGCGGTTTTGTATTTTCCGGTAACTTCGGCCGTCGGACAATCGTCCCCGGAGCATGATCCGTTATTGGAATTGCCCGAAGTGTCACCGAAGACGCTCGCGCCGGCGCTTTCGTTAAAGTGAAACAAGACGGCCGTGCTATTCATGTTCGCATTGCCGTCCGCGTACAGCACTTCGCTCGCCCCATTGTCGGGCAAGGCTTTTCCATAGGGCGCGTTCGGCTCCCATGAAATATTGTCCCAGCTCACGACGGCGCCAACATTGAATATTCGCGAAGTATAAGTACCGATTCCGTTTGTCTTGCCCGCGGCCGTAAGCTCAACGCGGTCGGTGTTCCACTGCGTATCCGCATACACGCCTTGGTTGAATTCCGCTTCAGTGTGGTCAACGATTTGACTGCCGGCGCAACCCTCATCTTTTATGGCGGTTTCTTCAAAACTTACCCAGGAGATGAGATCGCTTGTTGTGTAAGACGAAGTCGGCCGGATGGTCGGCTTATCGGTTGGATAGCCCGGCTGCAGCTGGGCGTAGCCGCCAGTTACTTCAATCTTCAGCGGGTCATAGGTATAATTGCCAGCCACGCTAAAGGGCCAGTCATAATCTTGATATTGTCCGGCCACGCTAAAGGGCTTGGAAAAAGCCGCGAACGCGCCTGTCTCCGAGCCGTGGCTTCTTTCCGAATCCCCGACCTGGTCTTCTTCGGCGTGAAACCCGGCCTGGCTTTGGGAAAGCGAACATCCGACAAGCCAAGCGCCGTCAGTTCCGTCCATTTCCTGTTGCGCGGCAATTATAAGAGGCGTGTACGTGTAAGATTGATTGAAAGAAAAAGTGTAGCAGCCGTTGTCATGCCCTTCAATACTGTCGGACGTAATCTGTGTCTCAAAGAGCGCGCTGTCAATGGAGCTGGTTTTGCCTGCCTCGATTGCGACCCAACCGATGTCCTCGGCTCCGTGCGTGGCTGTCACGCTCGCGCCATTTAAACTAATCTGAAAACCGGCCACGGTCGGCGGGCTTGACCTTGAGCTTGGACTGCTCACCCATGAAGTAATCCATGTTGAATCACTATTGCTCATAACTTGGTGTAAAACCACGGGCGCGGATGAATAGGTGTGACCATAGGTTTTGGAATCCCCGCTCCAGCCTCCGGCTTTACTACCAACTGTGCTGGTGTTGTATTTATGCGCCTCAATCTTGGTGCCGTCGGGCATGAGCCAGCTTCCCTGTTCCACGACCATGTAAAAAATCGTGTCCGCGGCCATGACCGCGCCGCTTGGATTGTGAAGCCGGATATCAAAACTATTGCCCGACGCGTTCCTGACCCGGGTTGAGCCGGGGAGCGTGTTGTTAGCCTCTTCGTAAAAAGCCACGACCACCGGATTGGTGTAAGTGTTTTTAAGATTGACCGTGGCCCAGTTGTTGCTCACGACGACCTGGTCCACTTCCATTTGAAAATCGAGCGTGTCCAGATAAGCCTTAAAACCGGTTTCAAAAGCGACGTACGAGCCCACTTCGCTGCCGTGCGATCTTTCCGAATCATATGCCTGATCTTCTTCGGCGTGAAACCCGGCCTGAACATCGGAATGCGAACAAGCGACAAGCCATGAACCGTTTGAGCCAGCCATGCCCTCTTGCGCCGCGACGATAATCGGGCCGGCCGAATAAGTATTGTTGTAAGGATACATGTAGCAGCCGTTGTCATGTCCGGCGATCGCTTTGGCCGTGACCACGGTTTCATAATTCTTCGCGTTGATTGCGCCGGTTTTAGCCGCCTCGATCGCGATCCAGCCAATAGTCTCGCTGCCGTGGCTGGCCGTTACTTCGGCGCCGTTTAAGCCGATTTGAAAAGCGCTTTCCGTGGGCGCGGCCGTCGGACTGCCGACCGCGCTTGTCCATGTGCTTATCCAGCTTGGATCATTGTCAGTCATGACTTGGTGCAAAAGCGCGGGCGCTGAAGAATACACGTGCGTGTATGTTTTGGAATTCGCGACCCAGGTGCCGCCGACAAGCGAAGAAGCGCCGACCGTGCTTGTGTCGTATTTATGCGCTTCAATCTTGGTGTTATCTGAAAAAAGCCATGCGCCTTCTTCCACCACCGTATAAAACACCAGCTCTTGAGCATCAATGGTGTCGCCGCTCGGGTTGTGCAGCCTAAGCTCAAAGCTCGTGCTCGTCGCGTTCCTCACCCTGGTTGACATGGCGATCGTATTATTGCTCTCCCAAACCGTGGCAACAACCACCGGATTATCATAAGTGTAAGCCAGGTTCACTGTGACCCAATTATGGTCAACGCTCGCGCTGCCGGTTTCCATTTTTCCCAAGGCGCCGGGGGCTAATTTGATTTCGCTTGCCGTGGCATTGTCAATACTGCCGTCATCGGACCAATATTTTGTCTCGTCCGACCAAGTTGCCTGGCCGCTGCCGCCGGACCAATCGTGCTGCCGCCAGTTCTCGCTCTTCCAATTGTACAAATAAGTTTCATGGATGATGTAGTTGGGCCGGCCGGGCAAGTATATCCAATCCACGCGGCTGGTCAATTTTTTGGTCCATATATCCAAGCCGCCTTCTCCGGCCGCGACAATGTCGCCCAAAGAATCCCGATAAACATCTTCAACGGCCAATACGCGGGTGTAGGTGCCGCGCGCGTTTGATGAACCGCTCAAAACCCAATAGCCGGCCGAGTCGTCCAAGCCGTGCGTGCCGGCGACGATTTCGTTCCACGAGCGTCTTTGAATGGACCTTGCCGCCTCAATCCCCTCCTGGGCGAAACTTTCGGCTTCGGCCCGCATTCTTGACTGGCGCGTCAAATCAAAAGATTCCATCATTAAAACCAAAAGCGAGCCGGCGATTATTGAAAAAATTCCCAAAGCGACCAGAACTTCTATGATGGCCATGCCTTTGTTTTTATTTTTTTTAGCCATTTTATTTTAATTTTAAATCCGTGCCCAGCTCATAGAGGCCCGTGTCATTGCCGCCGTCGTTTGCCATAATCTGCCCGGCCGATACTCCCAGGTCAACGTTTAATTCATATTCATCCCCGGCTTGATTCACGTAATATTCAAACTCACGGCTTAGCTCATCCGCGCCCATGAATTCGGAAACAAGACCGTCTAATGACCGGGGGTATGTTTTATGCTTTGCAAAATATCGCTCAACCGCGCCGCGGGCAATGATAAATTCAAATTTGAGATCCATGGTCGCCTGACTAGGCTCGGCGCCAGCCGAGTCGTCCAGCGTGTCCGTGGTCGGGCCGGGGCACGTCTGCTCGGGCGCGCGGGAAACATATTCGGGTAAAATACTGAATCCCTGATATAAAAAAATTAAATAACCAAGCATAATAAGAACCGCAGTCAACTCAAAAAGCACCAAGTATTTGTAAAAATCCACGCGCCCTCTTTGCCATGGAAACTGGATGGTCAAAAAATTTATTTTTTGTTTTTTTCGCTTGCCGGCCGTAATGGGTCCGGACCTTTTAGCTTTCACCATATACTCTGCAAAATAAATTAAAACGCGGACAAATAATCGTTCTTAATAATCTCCGGAAACCGCAAAAACCATGCCCAGGTTGCTTATAACGATTGTGTAAAAAGCGTCAGCCAGTCCTTTGATTCTGACTTTTATTGTTCCATAATTATCCGTTGTGCCGGTATTTTTATTAAAAACAACCTCATCCGTGCCCGTGGGCGTGAGGTTGATTTCATATATTTCCAATGTATTGGGAATTTGTTTGCTAATTAATATTTCCGTACCCGGATAAGCTGACCCCTTAAACAGTTCAAACGCGCTACCGGTGAAATAGACTCCGTATTTATTATCGTCCAATCCGGCGGCGCTATTGCCCTGGGCCGTGCGCAGGGTGTAAACAATCTCTTGGGTAATGTATTCGATTTGCCTTGTTTCTTGAAACGTCCGATAAACCGGCGTGGTGATGCCCACGATGGTCGCAATCAGGGCAACGACAAGCAGTGTCTCAACCAGGGTAAACCCAAGGCAGTTTCCCCTCTCTTCACGCCGGGGGTTGATTTTTTTTAAAATTATCAAATTTTTCATTTTTATTTTGATCAAATCATCAACCGACCGAACCGGATAACTGATAGATGGGCGTAATGATTGCCAGAGCCACGATCGCGACCATGATGCCCAGAAAAATTAAAAGTACCGGTTCTAAAATGGTGGCCAAATTCTTTACCGTATTATCCACTTCAGCTTCGTAAAATTCGGCTAAATATATAAGTATGCCCTCCAATGATCCGGTTGATTCGCCCACCTTGGTCATGCGCGTGGTAATCTTGGGAAAAAGGAACGAATGCGCGCTCAAGCTTTCAGACAAAGCGCTGCCCCGCTTCACCTCCTTGACCACCTGGGCAAGCGCTCTTTTATATACATAATTGTCAACAACGTCGCTGGAAATTTTCAAGCCTTCATCTATGGTCAGGCCGCTCTTTAAAGTTATGCCCAGGGTTCTGGTAAAACGGGCGAGGTTTACGTTGCGCGACATTTTACCGGCAATGGGCAAGCGGATAATGATATTGTGAAGCACGGGCTTTACTGAGGGCAGTCGCGTGAGCCAACCGAACAAGACAACGGCAACCAAAAATACGCCAACCGTTTGCCAGCCATAGACTGAAAAATAATCAGCCAACCACATCAATACCCGAGTGGTTATGGGCAGTTCAACATCAAGGTTTTTAAACATTTGCGTGATTTTGGGCAAAACAAAAATGGCCATGCTGAAGCCAAGGCCGGTTGCGGCGAAAAGAACAAAAACCGGATACATCATGGCTGATTTTACTTTGCGCCTTATGGCCAGGTCTTTTTCCGCTTGGTCGGAAAGCTGTCTCAAATTCTCGGCCAGAGAACCGGACTCTTCGCCGGTTTTTATTAAATTTATATAAATATTCGGAAAAACCCGGCCGTGGCGCTCCAAGGCATCGGCCAGTCCATGACCCTTGCTCACATATTCACAGACATCCTCTAAAATGGTCTTGAGTTTGCCGTGCGCCTGATCGCGCGAAATATCAAGCGCCTCAATCATGGTTAGGCCGGACTTAATCATGACGGATAAATATTTGGCGAAAAGCGTTTTTTCCAAATGGCTAATCCAGCCGAGTACGAATTTTGTCTTTACCGGTTTGGACGCCGGCTTTTTTGTTTTTTTGGTTTTTGGATGACTCATATTTACATTCGACTTACGCGCAAAACCTCGTCAATCGTCGTGATGCCGGTCATGGCTTTTTTTAACCCGTCATAGACCATGGTCGTCATGCCGTCTTCCATGGCCTGGGCTTTAATATCGTCGCTGTTCGTCCGAGCCATGATCATGGACTTTATTTTTTCGTTCATCTCCAAAACTTCATAAATGCCAACTCTGCCCAAATAACCCGAGTGTTTGCAATGCTTACACCCCTTGCCTCGAAAAAGCCTTAACTGGGGGGCTTTGTCTTTTTTGAGGATTCTTTCCATATCAATCTCTCTCCTCAATTCCTCAAGTTTTTCGCCTTTTAAAATATAACTTTCAACGCATCGTAAACAAAGTTTTCTAACAAGTCTTTGGCCGATGACCACATTGACGGTTGAGGCGATTAAAAACGGCTCGACTCCCATTTCCAGAAATCTGGGCAGGGCGGTGGCCGCATCGTTCGTGTGAAGCGTGGAGAGCACCAGGTGTCCGGTCATGGCCGAATTCACGGCAATGCTCGCGGTTTCCTGGTCTCTTATCTCTCCGACCATGATAATGTCCGGATCCTGGCGAAGAATCGAACGAAGACCCTTGGCAAAGGTGAGCTCTGTCTTTTGATTAACCTGGATCTGATTTACTCCCTCAACGTCATACTCGACCGGGTCTTCAATCGTGGCGATATTTACTTCTCTTTTGTTCAGCGTCTTTAAAACCGAATAAAGCGTGGTTGTCTTGCCACAGCCGGTCGGTCCGGTCGCCAAAATCATGCCATACGGCCGGGTGGCGGCGACCTTCACCTTCTCTAGGTCAGCCTCCAAAAAACCCAGCTCTTCTATACCGAGACGGCGCGTTTTTTCCGCGAGCAGGCGCATGACCACTTTTTCTCCCCGCAGAATGGGCACGATTGAAACGCGGATATCAATCTTTTCCTCCTTTGTCTTAACCTCAATGCGGCCGTCTTGAGCCGCCCGGTGCTCGTCGGTTCTCAACTTTGACATTATTTTTATGCGCGCAATCAACATTTCGTGAACGCTTTTGGGAAGTTCAAACACGTCATGCAGTATGCCGTCAATACGAAAACGAATCACCTCGCTCTTTTCATAAGGCTCGATATGGATGTCGGACGCGCGGTTGTCATAGGCGTACTCAATAATCGTGTCAACGATTTTTACAACGGGCAGTTCAAGCGCGGCTTTTTCCGGACTGACACCGGTTTTCTTAATCTTGCCCAAATTTTCCTCAATGATTTCGGAAAATACTTTTTCGATTTTTTCGCGATAATTTTTAGTGGCCGCGAAAATATCCCTAGCCGTGGCGTAATACGGTTCCACCTTGTTTCCGGTGCTTTTTTCAATCATCTTAACAATATTCAAATCATAGGGGTCAGCCATGGCGAGTCTTAAAACTCCTTTGTCCTGGCCAAAGGCAATAATTTTTTTATTGAGGGCAACCACTTCGGGAATAATTTTTAAAACCCTTTTGTCTATTGCCTCCTGCCTTAGGTTAACAAAATCAAGACCGAGCTCGCTGGCGATAAGCCGGCCAAGATTCACATCTGAAATATAATCCTCTCCAACCACCACATTGTCAATCTCTTGCTTCTGGTGTCTTGCCTTTTCCTCGGCCTGGCTAAACTGCTCCTCGGTTAAAATTTCCGCGTCAATCAAAAGTTGCTTTAGCTTTGACTTTTTTATAATCATTTTATATGCTTGGTAATTTTTTTAACGATATCGTTCAAGGAAACGTTGGCCTTGACAAAATAGTCCTTGGCCCCAAGGGCGAGCCCCCGCTCCACGTCGCTCTCCTGGCCAAGATTTGAAAGTATGATGATGGGAATTTTTTTGCATTCCGGATCTTTGGCCAGCTCCTCCATGACCTCAAAGCCGTCTTTTTTTGGCATCATCAAATCTAAAAGAATTAGATCCGGCCTCTTCTGCTTTATTTGGACGAGCGCTTCCTCACCGTCGTGAGCCAAAGACAATTCAAAGCCCTCTTTGCTCAATTTTGTTTTGTATATCTTAGCTAAAAACACATCGTCGTCTACCACAAGGATGTACTTTTTTTTCTTGTCCATATTATTTTTTATGGTTTTTTGGATAATCTTATCAAAAAACTTTAAGTATTTTCTAACGGCCACTTCTTAGATATTATACTATTTCTCGCTAAATTTCGGAACAGCGCGTGGGAAATTAATTATTCGTTGTCCGTTGCTGAAAAAGAAAAAGTGCTTCAACGACGAGTTTCGTTAAACGAATAATGTTAAACGAATCTTAATATTGCAGCACCACCTTGGGCTTGCGCAAAACATGTTTTTTGAAGATAACTTCTTCGATATTATACGTGCCCAGCTTGGGCGCCTCCAAAAAGCCCTGCATGGCCGCTTTGGCGAACCAGCCCGAATCAAGCCAGTCGAAAAGCCATTCGTCAACATAGGCTGGAGGATATTGGCTCATGCCCGCGCCCATGCTCTTGAGCCAGATGCGGTTGAAAAACTCCTGCGAACCGATGGGCGGCGCGATTAAAATGGGAATGCCCAAACCGGCATAAAAACTAAGTTCGCTCGGTTTGGTCCAGAGGATGTCGGTGGCGCGGAGAAGCTTGTTGAATTTATCAAAATATTTTATTTTATCCTTGTCATAAATTATTTCCACGCCCTTGCCGATTTGGCGGTGAAACGTGCTTTGGACAAGGCGTTCGTGAAAAAACCGGTAAACGTCATTCCGCGCGCCGGCCACCAGATTGACTTTGACCTGGCCGCGGCTGATTCTTTTTTTCAAGCACCGCACGATATCAATGCCCAGCTTTCTTTGAGCGCCGGCTCCGCCCACGGCAAAAGTGATAGTCAGCGGCCGGCGCGGCGCGCGGCAGGGAAAACATTTCGCGCCCAAATGATATTGAATGGTATGCCGATATTTTGAAATATAATTTCTCTTTGGGTCAAGATTATATAGGCGCTGGGCCAGGTCGCGCTTGACCACGCCAAGAGACGGGCCGCCAAGATTTTCTTTGGACAGAGGAAATCCGGTCATATAAATTTTGTTCGGCCGGACGCCATAAAGCTTGAGCCGCTCCACCACGCGCGTGTTTGAAGCGAAATAATTTACCCGGCTCTTTTTGGGCTCAAGCCCGGCCCAAGCGCGGCTAATGTCCGTGTCCGTGACAATTAAATAAATACCACCCTTAAAGCCAAAAAACTCGGCCATAAACGCGGTAACCGGAAAGGACGTGACCATGGGCAGACGCTCGGTGTTTAAATATTCAATTAGGTGCTTGCCCCAGCCACGATGTTTCATAAACCAATAATATTGCTTAACCTGAAAATTCGGAGCCGAAAGATCGCGGCGCGGATAAAACCAAGGAATGGCCTGCATACGGTCCATGACGCGAAAAATCTTCTCCCCGATCAGGGGCACGCGCTTAAGGCGGGAAATGGTCTCATACAGCACTCTTGAATCATGCCAAAGCCTTCGGTCGCGGCGCGGAATTCCCTCATAATTATTGGCAACAATAATCTCGCCTTTTTGCGCCATTGACCGCAATGGATGAGTGGCCCTTTGATGGCCGTATCCCATGTTCACGGTAACGACCCAGGCTTTTGGCTTAGTTTGTTTTTGTTTTTTGCCTCCTGACATTTGTGTATATTATAGCAAAATTTTGAGCATTGGGGAACGAACTTCGCGAGAATCGAGAATTAAGAATCATAAATCAAGAATAATGACCCGATGTAATCATTTTAACTCCGTGGCAATAACAAAACCCGACCCTTGATTCTTGACTCCTGATTCATGATTCTTTGCTAATTTTAAGCCTATCTCCAAAAACAATGGCGTGCCCTAATTTCTTGTACGCCGAAGAAAGGATGCGCTGAAAAGTGCTTTGTGATGTCCGCATGCGTTTGGCCGCCTCAATCTGGTCAAGGCCTTGGACATTTTTAAGGCGCAGGGCCTCAAGCTCCTCCAAGGTTAATTCCGTTATATTAAAAAACCGCCCCTCGGGTTTAAAAGCGGTGATCCTTGGCTTGAATTGTATCCTCCGCCGCAATCGCGGTCTGGCCATAAATTTTATTTTTTGTTTTTGTTTTGGCAACTTTGTCCGGCCGACAATAAATCAAGACCGGACCCCCTCGGTCTATATAAAAATTGTGATTATATTTCAGTTATCTGACGGTTGAAACCATGCGCCTTTCCAGATTGTCATAGCTGGAATGCCGCCACCGGTAAATGCTCTCCGAGCTCCAGCCCCATTGGCGCACCACGCCCGCGTATTTGGGCGTTCTTTTTGGTTTTGGCCCAAATACAATCAATTTAATTTTTTCAAAATTAGGCATAGCCCCCTCGGTCATTTTTTTTGAAACAGGGTTATTCCCCGCTCTGGAACAGAGCGATGTCCGTTCCTACATTATGAATATATACCCAAAACTCTTTTTTGTCAAAGCGGGTTATCCACAAATAAAACAGGCGTACCGCCTGTTTTATAAAATGAAATATTAAAAATAAAAAACCAAAAATTAAGGAGGGGGGATGCCTAGGACAAAAATTCATGACATAGCCATTTGCAAAAAACTTGTCTCAATAATAAAACCGTCAGCGCGAACGCTGACGGTGACAGAAAAAAACACTTATAAATGCCGGCGTATTCTTTGGGGCAAAAAGTTGGGCCAGAGATATATCGTCATGGTCACCAAGAAAGTGCTTACGAACGCATAGCCCAGAAGCCAGATGAAGCCGTCAATTTTCCACCAAAGGCTGGCGATAATATAAGAGACGCCCCAACCGAGAAACCAGACTACGGTAAGCGGCCAGAAGCTGAATATCGCTATCATGACCGCGCTCATGATGGCGCCAAACATACCTACTCTCCGCAGAAACTCAATGAACCACGATTTGGTTATTTTTTTATGTGCCTGCCTTTTTCCATCTGCTTTGCCTAAAGTTTGCATTATTACCTCCTGATATAAGTTTAAAAGAAAAATGTACTTTGGTTTATGATTATCATGTTATTTATCCCTTGTCAAACGCCGGCGAAAAAAAAGACCGGACATCTCTGCCCGGTCTTTTTTGAATTTGATACTTACGAATTTTCCCCTACTCCGGACGCAAACTCATTATTTCATCAAGATTTTTCTGCAGGGTTTTTTGGTCGGCGCCGGCTTCCACCAAGAGTTTTATTTTTTCCATGGCGTCTTTAAGATTTTGCGCCTGCTCGGCCAGTTCGCGGTTTTGGGCGGACAATTCCTGGTTTTTCCTTTCCAGTTCTCTTTGCGCTTCGGTGCGCGAATACACATCCATTAAAAATCTTTCCTTGGGCAATTCGCTCTCTCTTAGGGTATTTTTAAATTTTCTTTTGGCGTCGTTCATTTCCTGGTCGCTCACGTCAAACAAGCTACCCATTAATTTTTCAAGTATTCGGGGATAATCATCCTGCTCCGAAATATTAACATTGCCTTTTTCCAGCGCGTTCAAAAGCGTGCTGCCGCCGCCGCTGGCCGAGGCCGTGAATTTAAAATCCGACGGCACCCGCTCTTTTATTCCAGCCATCGTTCTCTTCCTTTCGGCCTTGTCCATGGCCAGCCATTCGGGTTCGCCAATGCCGGCATAAGTGCGCAAAACCTCTTCTTTGTTAAAATCCACCAGGTCTCCGACTTCAAGCGAGGTTATCATCTTATTGTATTGGGCGATGATTTGCGCGAGCTCGTCTTGAGTCAATTCTTTTTCTCCGACAAGCAATACGCCGAATTCGTCGCCGCCTTCGACCGAAACAGACACTTGAATATTTTTCTCGCGCAGTTCTTTGCTGATGTCGCTTTCCTCATCCTTGAGCGCGCCGGCCACTCTTCGTAAATATTCATCTCCATATTCATGCTTGCCCGCGTTCAGGTCATTGACCGATTTTAGGCCGTTCAGGTCAAAACTCAATTTGGCGATTTTATTCAATCCTTTGGGCTTGGGCTCTTGCTCAAGCAATCCATCTATCTGTTTTCGCACTTCATATTTCGCAAACGCCTTGTTGGGCATTTCAAAACGCTTGTCAATATAACTGGCCTGGCTTCGGCTTATTTCCCGCTTTACCATTTCCTCGGTCTTGTCTTGGGGAACGCCATAATCTTCGGACCATCGAGAGAATTCGTCTTTTAATTCTTTGACATCCTTTTGAATGTCGCGCGGCAAACCCTCCAGCGACTGGTCAATCGGGATTTCTTTATTTTCTTTTCGTTTTTTTTGAGCCAGCTCTAAAATTTCTTCAACTTTTTTTAATTCCACTTCCTCCCGGCCTTCAAATGTTTTTTCTGCGCACATAATTTTTAGGTTAAATAAAAAAGGGATAATTGGCTTTTCTTGATTAAATATAGCATATCCTGCTAATTTTTTCAAGAATTATTATCCCTAAGGCACGGCCTAGCCCTCGTCATTTTGATGATGCTCCCGGCGCTTCTTAAAAATGAGCTTGAGCATTTTCTCTAACTCTTCCGGGTCTTTCTCCTTATCGCCCAGACCGGCGACCGAGATGCCGCCGCGGCGCACGTTGGGCATATCATCGTCCAAATCAGGCGATTTTTCATCATTATCAGACTCCATTTTTTTCCTCCTGAACAATGTGGTTAATCGGGCAAAAAGATGTTTGATTGGCTTTTTCAT
>JAHJFT010000088.1 GCA_018824325.1 Patescibacteria group bacterium | reverse complement strand
GCGGCCGCGTGGGGTGCGGTGCAAAAATCCGAGTTGGAGCAAAAATGGTTCGTAAACATCTTCAATGGTGGCGATTTCTTCACCCGTGGCCGCGGCCAAGGTGGTAAGCCCGACCGGGCCGCCGTTGAATTTTTCAATAATCACTTTGAGCATTCTTCGGTCGATCTGGTCCAGGCCGTGTTGGTCAATTTCCAAGAGTTCAAGCGCTTGGTCGGTAATTGGCGAGCTGATCGTGCCGTCGGCTTTTACTTGAGCGAAGTCGCGCACGCGTTTTAATAGTCGATTGGCCACGCGCGGGGTGCGCCGGGCGCGCGCCGCGATTTTTTTGATTGCCTCGGGTTCAGTGTTAAGACTTAAAAGCTTGGCATTGCGCGCCACGATTTTTTCAATGTCTTCGGGCTCATAATAATTTAAATGATGAGTGGCGCCGAAGCGATCGCGCAAGGGCGAGGAGATGCTTGAGATTCGGGTGGTGGCGCCGATCATGGTGAAGCGGTTGAGGTCAAGCCGCAGGATGCGGGCGCTCGGGCCTTTGCCAATAATGATGTCCAGGGCGTAATCTTCCATGGCCGGGTAGAGCACCTCTTCAACCATTTTGTTCATGCGGTGGATTTCGTCAATAAATAAAATTTCGCCGCGCTGAAGATTGGTGAGAATGGCGGCCAGGTCGCCGACGCGTTCCAGGGCCGGGCCTGAAGTTACCCTAATATCGGCGTCCATCTCTTTGGCAATGATGTGGGCGAGCGTGGTTTTGCCCAGGCCGGGATTGCCGTAGAGAAGCACGTGTTCGGTGGGCTCGTCGCGTTTTTTGGCGGCCTGCATGAAAATTTCAAGATTTTGCTTGATTTTTTGCTGGCCCACGAAATCAGCGAGCGTTTTCGGCCGCAGGGTCAGGTCAAAACCCTTGTCGTCGGCGCTCTCTTTTGGGTTGGTTATTCTATTTTGGTTGATTTTTATTTCATCCATACTTTATTTGAGATTAACAGGAATTTGAGAAAATTACAAGATTAAAAAAAGCCGGCACGCGAGAGGTTGGTGTCGGCGAAAGAGCGTTTATTGCCGGTGGTTTGAGGAGGCGGGTCGCTTGCGTTCGTGGCGGAACATCATGATAATAGCTAAGAGCATGATAGACATAGCGGGTAGACTAAATACGACTTGACGCATCTTGCTAAAGTCGAGGATTTGCATGATGCATAGGCCTGAGGCGAAGATTAAGAGGGCGATGGTGAGCATGGCCATAAAGTGGCGAACATATTTAATTTCCGTTTCTTTTTTGTCGAGATAGGCATATTTGGCCAAGACGAGACAGAAAGGAATGCCGATGAGCGCGGTTATGATGGCCGAGGTCGTTAGCCCGAGTCTCATGATTTGGTGCAGGATGGGGAGTATGCTGTAGACCATGAATGTGGGAAGTATGGCAATGACCCAAGCTGATGCCGGCCTAAGCCATGTCCGCGCTTTGTAGCGAATCATTCGGTTGACGACAATCCATAAAATCAATGTTCCTAAAAACATTGCGGTATAGATGATTATTTGGCGGTTTTCAAAGTGCATGGTTTATTTCCTCCTTTTTGAAAGTTTCAATGTTGGTTTTAATCTTAACGCGCTGGCTTGGAGTTGTCAAGGCCGGCCCTTGGATTAAAAAAAGCGCGCTGAATGGGGCGCGCCGTAAAGCGGTTAAGGGGTGATGAATTTTTCCGCCTTTATTGCCTTGAGAGATTCGCACGTGAAGCTGTGTTTGCCCGTGCAAATGGGAGGGCATCTAAGGAACTCGCGCGTGTCCAGCCTTTTCGCTTCGTGGGCCAAGAGAAAATCAGTCAACTTGATTTCCTGGGCGTGGTTATCTACCTGGACCAGGGTGCTGGTCTGTTTTCTGACGCGGCCCTTTTTGGGCAGGTCTACTTCATGGATAATTGAAACCTGAATAATCTTTGGATAATCGTCGGTCGTCATGCCTTGCTTTCTCCTTCCAAGTTTTCGTTGGGGCGCGTTAAGATCGGGAAAATCGCAGCGTACGGTATGGCGCTTCGGGCATTCAGGCAGACTACCACGATGCGCGTTCCTCCGTCATTGCCGTTGCGGAAGCTGACATCATACCAGCCGGCTTTGATGTATTTGCGCCGCAGACAGGCGAGAATTTTGTCGTTGATGTCTGGGAATTCGTGGGCCGGCAGGATGATGACGAATTCATGTTCGTCGCCCTGGTTTAAGTCTTCTTCTTTGCTTAGCTGTGAGTCAATCCGTTGTTCCAGCTTTCTGAAGATGCCTCTCTCGGGCTTTGACAGCCGGTTATGATTATTTTTTAGTCCGATTGCCATGATTACCTCCTTGGTCGGTGTTTATTCCGGTATTTTGAATGTTTCCATGGGCAGGACAGTGAATTTGTGCCGGTGGGTGCATCTGGGCGGGCACGGAGGAAAGGGGTACTGATTGTCCAGCGATTGGCTTTTGAGCGGTTCGAGCCATTTTTTAACGGCTTCGGCGCTGTCGGCTTCAATCGGAGGAAGGGCCGTCGGGGCGGAAGCATATTCGCCGCCGCCTTGCTGGTTCTTGACAATGTGCGAGACATAAATTTGAAATAACATTTTACACCTCCTTGGTTTGATTGTTTCTTGTTTGGCTAGGCTGTAAAGAGCGGTTTTGTTAATCAACGATATGGTAATTTAGCATAGGCTTGGATTTTTGTCAAGGCGGCGGATTTGGAGCAGGATTCTAATCGTATTGCCCCACCCTTGAGCAAG
>JAHJFT010000087.1 GCA_018824325.1 Patescibacteria group bacterium | reverse complement strand
GGCACGGAAAATGTTGCGGCGATTGTCGGTTTTGGCGAGGCGTTTGAAATCGCGCAAAAGGAAAAGGACAGAGAAAATAAAAGACTTGTTGGATTAAGGGATTATTTTATAGAACAAATTTTACAAAAGATTCCTAAATCGCGGCTTAATGGTCATTTGGAAAAGCGTTTGCCCAACAACGTAAATGTTTCAATTTTCGGCGTGGAGGGCGAGGCCCTGGTTTTGTATCTTGACGCCAAGGGCGTTTATGCTTCTTCGGGTTCGGCGTGTACTTCGCGCGCGCTTGAGCCGTCGCACGTGCTTTTGGCGTGTGGTCTGTCAAGAGAAGCGGCGCATTCGTCGGTGCGATTTACTTTGGGGCGCAAAACTACAAAAGCGGATTTGGATTATGTTTTGCAGGTTTTGCCCGGAATCGTAAAAAAGTTGAGAGAGGTGTCGGCGGCGAGGGTAAAGTTTGATAAATCCAAATATTGCCGGGTTTTAAAAAAGCGAAGAAAATAAAAATTGAGAGTGTGGATGAATAAACAAAGTTCGTGCTGTTGTTTAGCTTTAACTAAATAAAACGCCTCTTTACCCCGTCATTCGACGGGGTGAGACTAAAAATATTAAGGTAAAAACTATCATTCCACAGTCTCAAATTATATATGCCAAAAAATCATAAACCCGATATTGAAAAAGGAGGCAAGGCATGGCTATACTCGGACGCGGTCAAGGAACATTTTTATAATCCAAAAAACGTGATGACCGATAAGCTTTTGGCCGACTACAAAGCCGACGGCGTGGGAGAAGTGGGCAGTCCGGCGTGCGGGGATGTGATGCGCATGTGGATTAAGGTTGATCCAAAGACAAAAAAAGTAAAAGACTGCAAATGGAAAACGTTTGGCTGCGCGAGCGCCATTGCCGCGACCAGCGTGCTTTCGGTCATGGTGATGGAGCGCGGCGGCATGACGATTGAGCGGGCAAAGAAAATCAAGCCCCAGGATATTGTGGCGCGTCTGCAGGGCTTGCCCAGCGTTAAAATTCATTGCTCGGTTTTGGGAGACCAGGCCTTGCGCGCGGCAATTCGGGATTATGAGGGGAGGGTGGAAGATTAAAGATTGAAGATCGGAGATCAATTAATCGGTTAAGCCATTGTGATATTTCTAGCTTAATTTAGATTACAATTATGAAAAAAGTTTATTTAGGAATTCTACTTGGCGTGGTTGCCGGTATAATTGATGTTATTCCAATGATTATTCAAAAATTAAGCTGGGCCGCGAATATTTCAGCGTTTATTTTTTGGGTTGTTGTGGGATTTTTTATCGCGTGCGTGGATATTAAGCTAAAAGGAGTGTTAAAAGGAGTTATTATTTCAATAATACTTTTAATCCCGCTGGTTCCGATAATCGGCTGGCAAGACCCGGTGGTTCTGGTGCCGATAATTATAATGAATTTGATTTTGGGTTCGGCGTTGGGATTTTTTATTGATAAGTACGGGAGATGATGGTATGCTTTCAAAATTAAGAATTAAAATTCAAATTTTTATCTATGAATTTAAAACAAAAAATCGCTAACATTCCGGATTGGCCGGAAAAAGGCGTGACTTTCCGAGATATCACGCCGCTCCTCGCCGACAAGGAAGCGTTTAAATATGTGATTGATAAAATGGCCGAGCCGTATCTTGATAATCCGCCGGATTTTGTTTTGGGAATTGACGCGCGCGGCTTTATTATTGCTTCAGCCCTTGCCTATCGGCTTGGCGCTGGCTTGGCAATTGTGAGAAAAGCGGGCAAATTACCCAGGGCGACTATAAAAAAAGAATATACCCTGGAATATGCATCAAATGCCATTGAAATGCATGAGGATGCGATTAAGAGCGGTGACCGGGTTTTGCTGGTGGATGATGTTCTGGCTACGGGCGGCACCATGTCGGCGGCGATTGAGCTGGTTGAAAAACTTGAGGGTAATATTATTGGCGTTGATTTTCTGATTGGCCTGACCGCTCTGGGCGGCACGGAAAAAATTAAATATCCAATCAAGAGCTTGATTGAATATTAATTATAAATTTATGGAGAAAATTAAAATCGGAATTTTGGGAGGCTCGGGTTTTTATGAGTTTTTGGAAAATCCGAAAGAGGTGGAAATTAAAACGCCTTACGGCGCGCCAAGCGATAAGATTGCGGTGGGCGAATACCAAGGCGTAAAAATCGCCTTTTTACCGCGCCACGCCAAAGGGCATAAATTGCCGCCCCATATTATTCCGTATCGCGCCAATATTTGGGCTTTGCGCGAGCTGGGAGTAAAGAATATAATTTCTCCGGCCGCGGTGGGCAGTTTGAAGCCGGAAATCGCGCCCGGTACTTTCGTAATCTGCGATGATTTTTTGGATCGGACCAAGCGCCGTGTTGATACTTTTTACGACGGGCCCGAGGTTTATCATATTCCCTCAACCGAAATTTACTGTCCGAGATTGAGAGGGGCGGCCGTGGAGATTTGCCGCGAACGGGGGGTAGGCTTTAAGGACAAAGGCACGGTCGTGGTAATTGAAGGGCCAAGATTTTCTTCAAAACCGGAGAGCAAATATTATGCCAAACTTGGCGCAGACATTATCAATATGACTCAATATCCTGAGGTTGTTTTGGCGCGTGAGCTTGGAATGTGTTATTTGGGCATTGGCTTGGTTACGGATTGGGACGTGGGCCTTGAGGGCAACTCGGATATTCGACCAGTGACGGCGGATGAAGTTGTTCGGGTTTTCAAAGAAAATAACAATAAGGTAAAGGACTTGATTTTTAATCTTATTCCCAAGATTGCCGGTTCAGACATGGATTGTGAATGCGCCGAGGTTTTGCGCGGTGCGAAAATTTGATTTTAAGGGTATAATGTAGCAAAGTCAAGTTTAATTTTTTTAGAGGATTTAGTAAAAAAACATGCAAACTTCATATTCATATTTAATCATTGGCAGTGGCGCGGCCGGGGTGGGGGCGGCTACTGAAATCAGAAAAAGGGACGCGAATTCAAGCGTGGCCATTGTTTCGGAAGAAGGGGCGTGTTTTTATTCCAAGGTTTTATTGACCGATTATTTGCGAGGAAAAGCGGCAAAGGAAAAATTGTTTTTGCGCGATGAGGCGTGGTTCGCGAAACAGAAAATTGATTTTTTGGCTAATGTCCGAGTCAAGCGCGTTGATACGGTGGGAAAAAAAGTTTTTACCACCAAGGGCGCGTTGAGTTATGACAAGCTTTTAATCGCGAGCGGCGTTTATCCGAAAAAATTGCAAGTTAGCGGCGCGGACCGGGACAATGTGTTCTGCCTTTGGAACATGAAGGACGCGGAACGGCTGGAGGCGCGCATTGCGGAGATTAAAAAATCAGACAAGATTAAGCAGAGAGCCGCGGTTATCGGCGGCGGGTTTATTTGCCAGACTTTTTTAAAAATTTTTATCAGCCGCGGTTTGGAAACGCATCTTTTAATGCGCGGAGACTGGTATTGGCCGCGTTTTATCGGCCAGGAGGCGGGTCGGCTTTTGGAGGAGAAATTTTTGGAAAATAATATTATTTTGCACAAACAGGAAAAGGTAAAAGATATTGCGCAAGATGATGACACGCTGATTATAAAAACCGAAAAGGGCAAAGAAATTGAGACGAGCCTGGTATTGGCCGGCATCGGCACGGAGCCGAACATTGATTTCGTTGCCGGAACGGACATTGAAATTGATGATGGCATTTTAGTGGACCAGTTTATGAAGACGAGCGCGCCTCATGTTTGGGCGTGCGGGGATGTGGTAAATTTTTACGACTTGGTTTTGGAAACCCAGCATCGCCAAGGAAATTGGGCGAACGCCACGCGCCAGGGCCGGATTGCCGGGATCAATATGAGCGGCGGGCATGAAGTTTACGAAGAGCTCACTTTTTTCCTGATTGATGTTTTTGGTTTGAAAGTTATGTTTTTGGGAGATTATGGCCGGGACCGGGCGGACGATGTAGTAGTGCGCATGTCCGTAAAACAGAAAAAAGCGCGGGAATATTATTTTAAAGATAATCGATTAATTGGCGCGTGCCTTGTTGGCGCGCCCGAAGACCGCCTATTGATTGAAGCGGCAATAAAGGCTAAAATAGAATTAAATAAAGAACAAAGATTGGAATTGGCGGATGAGAACATACCGCTTGGCCAGTCAAAACTATATGCCAATAAATAAAAAAATTATTCAAAAACTTGATTCAAAAAATGTTTTGGGGTCAATTGGGCTGGTGGCTAAGCAGGCCAAGCAGGCTTGGGATGAGACAAAAAAAATAAAATTGCCCAAATCTTTTAAAAATATTGAGAATGTGGTTATTGCGGGCATGGGCGGTTCTTCCATTGGTCCGCATTTTGTAAAATCAGTTTTTAATGACAATATCAAAGTTCCGGTGGAAATTGTTAATGATTATGTTTTGCCCAGTTACGCGGCAAAAAAGACTTTGGTTTTACTCTCCTCGTATTCTGGAAACACGGCAGAGGTTTTGTCATGCGCCCGGCAGGCCAAGGCGCGGGGCGCCAGGGTTTTGGTTTTAACGAGCGGCGGAAAGCTGGCGCGGCTTGCCGAAAAGAATAAGTGGCCGGCATATATTTTTAAACCGAAGTGGAATCCGTGCGCTCAGCCGCGGGTTGGCTCGGGCTACATGATTTTTGGCTCGCTCGGCCTTTTGGCGCGCGCTGGTTTGGCTAAGGCGAGGGACGCGGAAATAAAAGATATGCTCGCGACGCTTGAAAAGCAGGCCAAGCGTTTTGGCTCGTTAAATAAAAAAAATCCGGCTAAAGACTTGGCGCGGCAATTAAAAAATAAAATGGTTTTTATTGTGGTATCCGGATTTTTGCAGGGAAACGCGCATATTTTCGCGAACCAGCTCAATGAGACGGCCAAACAATTTGCCGCGTATTTTGTTTTGCCGGAGATTAATCACCATTTGCTTGAGGGATTAACCTTTCCCAAGGGCCCGAAAAAAGACATGGTTTTTTTGTTTTTTGAATCAGGCCAATATCACGCGCAAACTCAAAAACGCTACGCGTTGACGCGTCAAATTATTAAACAAAACAAGATTAAAACGATTACTTACAAATTAAATTCAGATAATAAGCTGGCCCAGGCCGCGGAGATGTTGATGCTTGGCGCTTACGCGAGTTTTTATTTGGCCATGCTAAACGCGCAAGACCCGGCTTTGATTCCATGGGTGGATTACTTGAAGAAGAGATTGAGATGATAGGGACGGTTTTCACAAGAATAATCTATGAAATTATAAATAATCTACGAAATTACGAATACGGTACGAATCTACGAATTCATGATGAATGTTCAATATTATAATGCGTGTCCAAAAAAATATTCGTATATTCGTATATTCGTAAAAAATTCGTAATTTCGTAGATTGAAAATTAAATAATAATTAAACACAAAAAATATGGGTACAGAATCATTTAGTCCTCAACCCGGTTTTGAGACAACGCCCGAGGCGGCTAGGCGCATGGCTGAAGAG
>JAHJFT010000086.1 GCA_018824325.1 Patescibacteria group bacterium | reverse complement strand
CAAAAGCCGGCTTTTCAACATAGCCAAGCGGTCCGTTCCAAACGATTGTGCCCGCGCCTTTTAAAAATTTTTTATAAAGCGCCACTGATTTTGGACCCATGTCATAAACCGCTTCTCCCCTTTTGCAGATAATTCGGCCGCACTTTTCGACATTGACAATCTCTATTTTTTTGCCGGTTCCCACATTGCCAATTACCAAATCCGGCGGTAAAACAATTTTTTTATCAAAATATTTCCTTAAACGCCCTACTCCGGCCAAACCGTCTTTATCAATAAGCGACGACCCCACTTTATAACCCGCGGCCAATAGAATATTATTCACCAGTCCCCCGCCCAAAAGTATTTTTTTAGCCAAAGGCAAAAATTTCTTAATTACTTTAACTTTGGTGGATATCTTGGCGCCGCCGATTATGAGAATCAACGGTTTTTTTGAATGAAAAACTTGTGAAAGATTGTCCACCTCTTCAATCAAATTAAATCCGGCGTAGCTTGGCAAAAATTTGGCCGCTCCGCTCACGCTGGCATGCGCCCGGTGGCACGCGGCAAAAGCATCGTTTATAAAATAATCAAAACCGCGCGCTAACTGCCTTGACCAGACCGGTGAATTCTTCTTTTCTCCGGCGTAAAATCTGGTGTTTTCAAAAAGCATGACCCGGCCCGAACCGAGCGCCCGGATTTGCTTTTCAAGCTTTGCGCTCGGAATCTTTGAAATGTTGAAAATGACTTTTTTCTTTAAAAGTTTGGACAAATGTTTGGCCACCGGCCGCAGAGAATATTTTCTGTTTACCTTGCCGCCGGGCCTGCCCAAATGTGAAATCAAAACAACTTTACCGCCGCGCTTTATTAAAAATTTGATCGTGGCGAGCGAACGCTCTATCTTAATATCTTCAATCACCTTGCCGGATCTCAAAGGAACATTAAAATCCACTCGAACCAAAAATCTCTTGTCTTTGATGCCCTTAATTTGTTCAATGCTCCTGAGTTTCATGAATGTATTATAGCAAAATCGACAACTAATTATTAGAGGGGTGATGAGGCGTGATAAAGGGCGATGACGGGGGATGAAGCGTTTCCCTTCATTACCCCTAATCTCCCCTCATTACCCTTCATCACCCTTTTAATCCTAGATTTCTAGCCCTTGTTTCAAAAAACAACTAAAACGTGATATTTAACACCGATATCTCCGGCGGATTAAAAAGCCTGGCCCGCGGTCCGACTTCGCCCAAGCCCGGAGTTATAAAAAGATTTCTTCCTCCCCATTCGAACAATCCACGCGCCACGTTCCTGGGCAAGTCCGTGGGCGGCTGTACCACCGAACCGATAAAGGGCAGCCTTATTTGTCCGCCATGGGCATGGCCCGACACCATCAGGTCGAATCTTAATGTCTCGGGCACGTAATTCATCACGTCCGGATTGTGCGCCAAAAATATCACTTTCTGTCCGGGCAGCGCCCGGATGAGCGCGTTGGTCACGTCCATGTCGCCGTACCAATAATCATCCACCCCGGCGATAAAAATCTCCTCTTCGCCCATTTTCACGGCCACGCCTTCATTCCGCAAAAAATTTATATTATAAACCTCAAAAGCGGAAATAATTTCATCAATATTGCCTTCGTAATCATGGTTTCCGGTCACCGCGTAAATGCCGAGCGGCGGCATCCAAAGGTCAAAAAACGGCGCAAACCCGGCCACCGCGTCAGTGTCATAGGATATGTAATCACCGACCAGCAATATTAAATCCGGCTTAACTTTATTCACCCGACTGACCACATTTTTTATCAGATATTCGTCATTGTACGGCCCCAGATGGAAATCGCCCAACACGACCACTTTTATTTCCTGTTCCCCGCCGCCGGCCAAGGCAAGGTCATAATTCTTTTCAACGATCATCCTCGGCTCAATAAAACTGCCGTAAAAAACCACCAACCAGGAAAACATTAAAACAAAAATGAGCGGAAGAAACAAAAACCGCCGGCCCTTCCTCACGCGGTCGCCCAGCTCAAGAATGCCCGCGCCCACGGCAATCAGAAAAAAATAAATAATCGCGTCAAATAATATGTTTTCCCAAGCCATAAAATTTTATTTTTTGCCCCGGCCTATTTCAAGCGCCATGCCGGCGAGGCGGCACGAATATCCCCATTCGTTGTCATACCAGGAAATCAGTTTCAAGAGATCGCCGTCAATCACCCTGGTCATGTTCAAATCAACAATTGACGAATAGGCGTTGCCAATAAAATCGGATGAAACGACCGGTTCTTCAGTAACCGACAAAATTCCTTTATACAACGGGTGCTTGGTCATCTTTTTTAAATAAGCGTTAACCTCCTCGGCCGTGGCCCTCTTCTTTAAAATAAAAGTGAAATCCGCCAACGAAACCACGGGCACGGGCACGCGGATGGATATGCCGTCAAACTTGCCCTTTAATCTGGGAATCGCCTTGGTCGTGGCAATGGCCGCGCCGGTTGTCGTGGGGATGATATTCTGCGCCGCGGTCCGGCCTCTTCTTGGATCTTTATGCGGCGCGTCCACCAGCTTCTGGTCGGCCGTGTACGCGTGAATCGTGGTCATCCATGCCTTTTTCACGCCCCAAGCCGCCTCAACAATCGCCGCCACCGGCGCGATGCAATTGGTGGTACAGGAAGCGTTATCAATAATATCTTCATTTTTATAATTCAAAACATTCACTCCCTGCATGTAGGTATTAATATCCTCGCCTTTGGCCGGCGCGGAAATAATCACCTTTTTGGCGCCCGCCTTAAGATGCGCCGACGCGAGCTCCCTTGTCCTGAAAAAACCCGTGCACTCCAAAACCACATCCACTTTTAATTTTTTCCACGGAAGCGCGCTCGGGTCATTTTCCATAAAAGCCGGGATTTTCTGTCCGTCAACCACCAAGCTGTCTTTGGCGTGTGAAACCTTGCGCGACCACTGGCCGTAAACCGTGTCATGCTTTAAAAGATAAGCCAAATTTTTTGTGTCGGTGAGGTCATTGATGCCCACGAACTTTATGCCCTTCATGCCCCAGCCGGCCTTGAAAGTGTTCCGGCCGATGCGGCCAAAACCGTTTATTGCCACGCGAATCATAAAATTTTTATTTAATATTTAAAGATTGGTAAAACTTTTTAATATTGTTTCAACATTATTCAAAACCGCCTGCGCCGTTGCCTCGGCCTTGTTGTCCTCAATCTCTTGGGCCAAAGCCAGATTCTCATCTTCGGTCGGACTGTGCCCGAAACGCGCCACTTCATAGCCGTACCAGCTTATGGTTATGACCGCCGCGTCAAACGCCTCCACCTCGGCCAGAGGCAAAACATAAGTGGTTCTAAGCCACTGCTCCCCGCCCTCGGACATGAGCTGACTCTCAAAACGCGTCACATAACCGTTGGGCGTTGTCATGGTCTCCAAAAGATAACCCACGTCCAACGCCTCGTTTCCCATAATCTTTTTTATCAAGTCCTCAGGCATGGTCTCGGTTTTCCCGGAATAACCAAGCGCGTATTCCACGCCCCCATGATCTCCGACAAACAATTCCTTGGTGCGCACGCGAAAATCCAAGGACGTAAGTTCAGGTCCGCAATCCGCGGCCCCGCAATCCTTGGGCGGAAAACTGATTTCCAAATATTTACCCCTCACCTCGGGCACTTGGCTGCCCTGGTCAAAATCCGTCAGCCGGGCGCTCGGCTCGCCCCAGCCCCTGGGATAATTAAAAACAAAACCATAATCCGCGCTGGCAAAACTCACCAAAGTCTCCAGCTCTTCGGATACTTCCGATGTCTCCTCCTCGGATTCCTCGGATGCCTCGTCGCCGGCACCGGATTCCAAGCCGCTTATTCGGTCATCCAGCGCCTGAAAATTTTCCGCCAAGCGGGCCTGATTGTCCTTCATGTTCAAAAACAAATAATAAGAGCCGGCCGCGCCCACCAAAGCGAGAACCGCGAGAATAATGATGATTGTTAATATGGTTTTGTTCATACATTTTGATTATTAATTTTTATAAATCTGAAGATTGTTTACTATCTACGAAATTATAAAAAAGAAAAACTCTCTACTATTCCGTCAAATACCTCTTGAAACTCCTCGTTCAAAATCTGGCCCACTAAATCCACGGACCAAAGCTCATTTCCGCGCAACGCAAAAATGCTTTGAATCGCCTTGCCGCCCTCAAGCGCGGTAGTACTCTGCGCCAAAATCGCCGGCTGGCCGCCCAGGACCCGCTGGCTCCGTCCTAAAAGCGAATAACTTGGGTCAGAATTAACGTTTTCGTTAATATAATCACTCACATATTGTTCCAAGCTTAAATCAGTCTTTACCTTCCCCACAATTAATTCCAGCCCCCCGGCTCCGGCGCCCGGATTGGCCATTGGGTCCCAGCTCGTGAAAATCAAAAAATCCCCCTGTTCCTGAAAAAACCAATTATCCGGATATTTAAAAGAGATCTTCTCGTCTCTAAACTCGGTCCAATCCATGGGTACCTCTTCTTCCGCGTCCGCGATAAAATCACCCGTCCCGGCTTCGGTCTGCGGTAAAACCACGGGCTCGTATTTTGCCTCCGGTTCAAACCCTGCTGTTAAATAAATAACCAAACCTCCGGCCGCGGCCAAAACAATGATAAAAATAATGCCGAAAATTGAGGACCTGGTCCTTTTGCGCTTTTGCATATTGCTTATATTTTACCATAAAAATCATGTTTGCGAAACAAAAAAAGGGTCTGATTCTTTTTGAACCAGACCCAAGCCCGCCCCCCTTGCAGTCATTGCGAGGAGCGAGTCCCGACCGCAGTCGGGAGGAGCGACGTGGCAATCCCGAGCCCACGGGACAAAACTGCCTATGCCGCCTTAGCCACATGGGCTACTGGAACCATCGACAGAAATAGCGCCGTTCCATGCTTCATCTCAGGGGATCTCTTGGTCTTGGGATGTACCACATTGTTTTCGCTCCGAGGGCCTCTGTACCCTTGATGCCAATACCCCTAATTGGGATGCTGTCATCCTCCCAAAGGCGTAACGCATTCTGAGCCATCACAAGCGCTATGAACCCCTCGACTTTGATATCATCGACGTCATGCGGCGATACACAAGGCGGTACATTTGTGAGATTATTAAGTACCGAATCACTGCCTAGCAATTCCGGCGTGAGCGGAAGACGTTCTAAACAGTTCGGGTGCACAAGGCTAATCGTCTGCTGATCTGTAGATATCTTAAACTCGTATTCAGAGAACAGGGCTTCAAATTGGCGATAGGGAATTTCCTCTCTGAAAAACACCGCTGCCAGTATCCGAAGATCGGGATCGTAGTCGACTACTTTCTCAAGTTGGCCCTTGAGGTCGCTCAGTATCTCCTCTTCTGGAGTTCCTGGATCGTATGCGCTACGAAGCGACGGTGTGTAGACGTCGCTCTCAGTCCTGATCGCGTCATCGGAGGTTAGTACGGACTTGCATCCAGCTCCGACCAGGGCGACGCAGATCGTCACGAGAGCGATTTGGATGATGTATTTCATATAGCTCCTATTGTACGTCGGACCCCGAGACCCGTCAAACTCAGCGACCTGTGCTCGGGGACCAGAGGTGATCACTTTATACACATTGGTACGCGCCCCTATCAAACTTCGAACGTTTATCAGCACCGCTGCCGTGAAGATCAACCGTTACAAGCACGGCACAGTGCCAGTAGAGAAGCGCGAACTTTCGTTCGCTACTCCCAAATACTAAAAGACGGGACATCTTCAGCACGTCGCATGACTGTGCCTTGTCCCGTCTCATTGTTTATTAGCACTACTTAATTATATAGAGAACCGGCAAAATTTGCCAATCTCAATTTTTTCGCCCAGCTGGGCAATCCGCTCGTTGATTAAATCTTCAATCGTCTTTTCCTCGTCCTTAATGCATGTCTGCTTCAAAAGGCATACTTCTTCATAATATTTTGTCATCTTCCCTTCAATTATCTTATCTAAAATATCAGCCGGCTTGGACTCATTGGCCATTTCTCCGCGATACATGTCCTTTTCTTTTTCCAAAACCTCGTCCGGAATATCTTCGGGCCTAAGATAAGACGGGTCCGTGGCCGCCACTTGCATTGCGATGTCATGAGCCAAATCTTTAAACACTTGATTCTTTGCCACAAAATCGGTTTCCGAAAAAAGCTCAACCATGGCGCCGATTTTGCCATTGGCGTGCACATAGGCATGAACAATGCCATCTTTAGCCTCACGCTCCGCGCTCTTCTTGATCGCTTTGGCCTGGCCCTTTTTGCGAAGAATCTCAGCCGCTTTTTCAAAATCACCAGCCGCCTCATCCAGCGCCTTTTTACAATCAAGCATGCCCGCGCCCGTGGCCGCGCGTAGTTTTAAAATATCGCTAGTCTCCATAATATTTGAATTACGAATTATGAATTACAAATTATGAATTTTTTTCAGCATTCTTAACGCTAGATACTAAAATTTTTATAATCTCCTCATTTTCTTCTAATAGCGATCTTGCTTTATCCTGCGTGAGCAACTCTACCGCGACTATCATCTCAATCCACCGCTTTGTTTCTTTTGCCTCTTTTTTGGCATTATTTAGATAGTATATAAATTCTTTCCTCGTAAGAGAAGACTGAGCATGAACAATATTTGAATTAATCGAAGTTGCCGACCTAATAACCTGCCGGCCAAGTTCAAATGCGGCCGTACATTGCGGCGACTGATTAACCATTTTAATTACACGGACTGAGAAATCAAACGTTCTACGTTCTATGTCTTTCTTTACGGAATTCATAATTCAGAATTCGCACTAGTGTCGCGTTAAGCAACATCCCGTTCGTTAAAATTTAACTAATAATACAAAAAATTAAGCATTTTTTGGTTGTACACGACTTGAATTCAGATTCCGATATTTAGCACTAAAAAATGGCTAATCTAAAACGTTTTTATTTTCGATTTTAATTTAACGCGACACTAGTGCAGAATTCGTAATTCATAATTAGCTCTTCTTCTTGGCCTCTTCCTTCCCCTCTTCCACGGCCTCGGCAATGAGTCGGGTGATTATTTCAATTGACTTGACCGCGTCATCATTCGCCGGAATACAATAATCAATGCCCGTCGGGTTGATATTGGTATCGCACATGGCCACCATTTTCACTCCCTTTCTCTCGGCCTCGCGGCGCGCGGTTTTTTCATGCTTCAAATCCACGATATAAATCGCGTCCGGAATCTTAATCAAATCCTTGACGCCGCCAACGCGATGATGTAATTTTTCAATCTCGCGGGCAAAAACCAACTGCTCCTTTTTGGTATATTTCTTAAACTCGCCTTTTTCCTGGCGCCTAAGCAGCTCGTTATATTTTTTAATGAGTATTAAAATTTCCTTAAAATTGGTGATCAGTCCGCCCAGCCAACCCTCGGTAAGATGCGGCATGCCGCACTCGCTGGCATATTTTTTAACAATGTCCCGGGCTTGATTCTTTGTGCCTAAAAACAAAATTATCCCGCCCCGGGCCGCGGTGGCGCGCACAAATTCCAAAACGCGCTCAAGCGCTTTTTGTGTCTCATCCAAATCTATGATATGAATATTATTTTTCTGCGTGAAAATATACGGCTCGGCCTTGGGATGCCATCGGCCGACCTGATGCCCAAAATGCACCCCGGCCTCAAGCATTTGTTTGATGGTTGGTAGTTTTGGCATAAAAAAATTTTCCCTTTTTCCCTCTATTTTAGACTGATTAAGGGGCCTCGCGGCAGGGCCTTAATTTTAGCGCCTAAAACATGTGAAATTATGATTTAAATTGTTGACCCTATTGTACAAAACTGACGGGATTCTGTCAATAGGCACAAGCAAAGTATAAATCAACCAACAAAATATTACAGGCTGTTCAGGTGTGATATAATAAAGTCAGCTTGTTAGCTTCTTAGCTTATTAGCTGGTTAGGAGAATTGAGAGTTTAACCATATATTCAGGTAATAACTTGATTGTTTGATAAAGCACTATAAAAAAAAAATAATAAATAATGTAGAATAATAATTAAGACGATTACTATCTCAAATCCTAAGAAGCTAAAAAGCCAGTAAGCTGGTAAGCTGATAATATGTTAATTTCCCGTCCAATCTATATCCTGGGAGCAATCCTCTTCTTGGGCCTCCAGGCTCTCAATATATTTGTCTGGCCAAACCCGCTTTTCGGCCTTATTTTGCTGTTGCTCGGCCTGGGTTTTTTCGGACTGGTCATCGGCGCGAAAATATTTAAAAATTGGGACAGGCTTGAACAAGTTATCTGGGGCGCCATGCTCGTCCTGGCCCTTGTCGCCATATTCTTGACCGCTTGCTATTATGTCTGGAATCTTGGCGCCGGGGCCTTTTGGCTTTCCTGGCTCATGCCAATCATGCTAGGATTTTCCAGCGCGCCCACAGCCGTGCAGATTGAAGAAAAGGACAAAAACAACTTTGCCAAAAGAATCCTGCTCTTTTGTCTGTTCGCCGTCTTCGCGATCATGGCTTATTTTGCTTTTTCCGTTCTTTGGGCATCAGCCACCGAACAGGCCATCCGGTCCCCGTGGACCGTTATCGCCCAAAGCTTTTTCTTTCTCGTCTTTATCTTGGGAATAGTTGCCTTTATTTTTCTTTCGGAAACAAAATCAAAAAAATCTTCACTCCTGATTCTGGCCATCTTGTCATTTTTATTTTTAAGCATTTCCTTATTTGTTTACAAGCTTGGTTTTGGCTTTGACTCTTTTATTCATCAAGCCACCGAAAGATACCTTGCCGAGCATCACACAATCACGCCAAAACCTTTTTATTATATTGGCCAATATTCTCTAGTGACTTTTATACATTATTTTACCAACCTTGGTGTGAATCTGATTGATAAATTACTACTGCCCACGCTCACCGTCCTGTGCCTGCCCGCGGCAATCTTTCTCGGCCTGAAACACGGCTTCGGCTTAAAACAAAAAAGCGGCCTGCTCGGCGCCCTGCTCTTTTTTGTCATTCCCTTTGGCTCGCTTATCATGACCACGCCCCAGGGCTTGGCCAACCTTTTCGCGCTTTTCATTATATTTCTTTCGCTATCTTATATTCGCGGCCGCGGACCGACACTGTGGTTCCTCTTTGTTCTCGCCCTGACCGCGCTCGCCATTCATCCCTTGTCCGGCATTCCCGTGTTCGTCTATTTATTCATTCTCTTATTTTTAAAAATAAAAAAAAGGCCAATCAAAATCATATTGACGGCCGCAACTGCGATTCTTGGCGCTGTCTCCCTGCCCTTAGTTTTCATCCTAAACTCAATCCTCTCCGGCACCGCCATTGAAATAACCTCCATAATCCTCAAAAGCCCGGGTATTCTCCTGGCCAATCTCAATCTTCCGCGTATTTTTTCGGAAAGCCACTTTTCCAGCCTGATTGACTTTGTGTACGTCTACGGCAATAATCTGGCCTGGCTTCTGCCCGCGGTCAGCGTCATTGTGGCCGTTTTTCTTGCCCGGAAATTTACCAAATTTTGGTGGCTCGGGCCGCTCATGTTTTTCATACTTCTGGTAAATTATTTCTTCTTGCAGAATACGGTCGAATTTTCATTTTTAATTTCATACGAGCAGGGCGCTTACGCCGAACGTGTTCTGTCCTTGGCTCAATTTTTTCTCTATCCCTTCTTTCTCCTCGGCCTTGTTTGGTGGCTCGCTAAAACATGGAAAGGCCCGTGGTCCTGGCGCGTCGTCCTCTGCCTATTCTTTGCCGGCTGTCTTACGGCCTCGCTTTATCTGTCCTATCCGCGCCACGACGCCTTGGGAATCTCCAAAGGCATTAATGTTTCCAAAACCGACATTGCCGCGGTTCAATGGGTGGAACGCGACGCGCCCAATGACGAATTCATCGTTCTGGCCAATCAAACCGTTTCCGCGGCCGCGCTGCATGAATTCGGGTTTAAAAAATATTATGATGATATGTTCTATTATCCCATTCCCACCGGCGGCCAACTTTATGATTATTATTTAAAAATGTCCTATGACGCCCCTTCAGCCGCGACCGCAAAGTTAGCCATGGATTTGGTTGACGTGGATTACGCGTATTTTATTATCAACGACTACTGGTGGAACGCGGAAAAAATTATTGAACATGCCAAGCTTCAGACGGACTCATGGCACGAGATAGATGAGGGCAAGATTTATATTTTTAAATATTTGAGATAGACAAAATTAAAAAACACCTCCAATTGGAGATGTCGTCAGCTACACAGTGTGTAACCCGGGATCGCTTTGCCACCTGTCAGAGAACCATTAGTTCCCAACATTAGTTCCCAATCTCAGGAGACTTTCGGATCCCCATCTAGATGCAGTAGCGGTTACTGCCTTCTTAGCATCCAATCGGAATGCCTGCATCTGCATATCCCTGTTTTTTTCAGGGACTGCAATATGTATCTTAACTTATGCAGGGCCTGCATCAAAATTTAGCTAACTTAGCGAAAAATATCTATCCAGCCGGGCAAAAATGCCTGGTTTTTTATTTCAAGGGGAATAGCGGACCCCATCATGCGACAGGGCAGGCGAAAGTCCGCGCTTTTTTTTATTGGCGCGAACTCTCGCTTGCCCCGCTGTATAGCGGCGGTTCGCTACTCCTGAACACTAAAAAGACGAGCCAATACCCCCGTCTTTCCCATTGTGCTTGTCTATTATTGAACGACTTTCAATAATTGAGAAATATAGTTTTCCAAACCATAATTTGCCATTGAATCTCGACACGCCAGGCGCATATTCTGTAAAATTTCCGGCGTCGCAATTATTTGCTCCAACCGGTCCAATAATTCTCTATCCGAACCCGGTTCAAATGTCCATCCGTTTTTATTCTCTTCAATCAATTCCGCCGCCCCGCCAATACGCGCGACCAAAACCGGCACGCCATGGGCCAAACCTTCATAAACCACGGTTGGTGAATTTTCATAACACTTGGACGGGACGATCAGAATATCCGAGTCCGCGAAAACCGCGCCCATTTCCGAATGCGGCCGGGCTCCTAAAACTTTTATGCGCTCATCGCCTTGGACAATCTGTTTTAACGCGTCAAGCTTGGAACCCGCGCCCGCGATCCTAAGCTCCCAATTTTGGGTAAGCTTTTTTATTTTCTCGGCCAGCCAAAGCACGCCCTTGTGTTCTTCAATTTGGCCCGCGTAAAGCATTCTAAGCCTCCTTCCTGGCTCCGGCTGAATTTCCTCGGGCAAATCCACCGGATTGGGCAAAACCATGGTTTTTGATTCTTTAAAAAATCCTTTGTTCGTATAAAAATCCAAAAGCCAGCGCGACGGCGAAATAATCATGCGCGGAGACCCGACCAAACCTCGGCAAAAACTTTCATGCCACTTGCGCGTAACCGAATTTTTCCATTTATCCTCTTCTCCCCAAATCATGAGCCCGCTTGGAACTGAAAGCTGAATATCGTGCAAAACATGAACCCACTTATCTTTTCTGTTTGCCAGCGCGGCAAATATTTGCAAACCCAAACCTTTTAAATTATGCGAAATAATAATGTCCGGCTTTTCTTGCTCTAGAACACGGTGTAAAATCCAAAGACTTTGCAAATTCAACGCGTCAATCAGATGCCAGACGGCTCTGACCCAAAATGGATATTTGCCAATATTTTTATACCAAAAAATATTCCACGGAAAAAATCTATAAACCTTTATCCCATCTTGAATATTCGTTCGCAAACCAAAATTCGGACCACCGGTAAGAACCGCGACCTCGTGCCCGGCGTGTTCAAAGCCTCGCGCTTGAAGCTCGGCCACCCTTTCCGCTCCGCCGCGAGAATGCGGCGCATATAAATTGGAAATTATTAAAAGCTTCATGGATTTAATAATATTGTCTCAATTTTTCAACAATTTTTTTCCAAGTAAATTCAT
>JAHJFT010000085.1 GCA_018824325.1 Patescibacteria group bacterium | reverse complement strand
TTTTTGTAAAGCAATGCCCATTTTTTCCTGATCCGCCTTGGTCTTGGGTTCGATGGCAACTGAAATAACCGGCTCCGGAAAAGTGATTGACTCAAGGATAATCGGACTACTCTCCACGCACAAAGTGTGCCCGGTGAAAGTATTCTTAAGCCCCACGGCCGCGGCAATTTCTCCGGAAAAAACCTCTTCAACATCCTCGCGATGGTTGGCGTGCATGCGCAGAATCCGGCCGATTCTCTCTCTTTCCCCGGTTGACGTATTCAAAACATAAGAACCGGCTGCGAGCTTTCCTGAATAAACCCTAAAAAAACAAAGCTTACCCACAAACGAATCCGTTGCCACCTTAAAGACAAGCGCGGCAAAAGGTTCGTCGTCGTCAGCATATCTTTCTATTTCTTTTTCCGGATCCTTGGGGCTAAAACCCTTCATTGGAGGAACGTCCAGCGGAGACGGCAAATAGGCGTTTACCGCGTCCAAAAGCGGCTGAACCCCCTTATTTTTCAAAGCGCTGCCGCAAAGAACCGGCACGATTTCAAGATTGATCGTCGCCTGGCGTAAAACCCTATTCAGGTCCTCAAGCGGAATCTCTTCGCCGGCTAAAAATTTATTCGTCAGCCCTTCGTCATTTTCCACGATGGCTTCCAAAAGTTTTTTTCTATACTCTTCGGCCGACTCTTTCATCGCATCCGGAATATCCGTCTCTTCAATCTCCTTGCCCAAATCATCCCTAAATATATAGGCCTTGCCTCGCAAAAGATCAACTACGCCTTCAAAATCCGCTTCCGAACCGATTGGCAATTGCAAGGGGTGGGCTTTTTTGGTTAAACGTTCGCGAATGGTTTTTAAATCATAAAAAAAATCCGCGCCCGTTCTATCAAGTTTGTTAATAAAGCAAATTCTTGGCACATGATATTTTTCCGCTTGGTGCCAAACCGTTTCTGACTGCGGTTCAACTCCGGCCACGCCGTCAAAAACCACCACGCCGCCGTCCAGAACGCGGAGCGATCTTTCCACCTCGGCCGTGAAATCAACATGGCCCGGCGTATCAATAATATTTATTCGGTTATCTCCCCAAAAACAAGTTGTCGCCGCCGAGGTAATGGTAATCCCTCTTTCCTGCTCCTGCTCCATCCAGTCCATCTCGGCCTCACCCTCATGCACTTCGCCGATTTTATGTTTTTTGCCGGTATAAAAAAGTATCCGCTCGGTCACGGTCGTTTTGCCGGCGTCAATATGAGCAATAATGCCGATGTTTCTTGTTTTTTCTAAAGTATATTCTCTTGGCATAAATTTTTATCATCGGAGTCTACAAATTACAAATGCTTACAAATATACAGATACCTTTTTAGATATCAGTCCTAGAATTGTAGGGGGTTACAATTTAAGGTCAGCCTAGCCATTTTGTATTTGTATATTTGTACTTATTTGTAATTTGTAGACAGGGGGTAATTTTGTAAATTTTTATCTTCTTCTGACGCGGCCAACTCCCCTGCGCTTAGTGCCCCGTCCAGCGCTCCTGTCCTTGACCATGTGTCGCTCCGAGCTACCTATCCCGGCTTCCTTTTTAAAAACCTCTTCACATTCTTCGTCTTTGGCTAATTTTTCTTCAATCTCTTTTATGATTTTTTCTTTTTCTTCAGGTGAAATGCCTTCTTTTTGCATAAAAATTATCTGGCAAAATGAGCAAACGCGCGATTGGCTTCGGCCATGCGCTGCACATCTTCTTTTTTCTTAATGGCGTCACCGCGATTTTCCGCAGCCGCGATTATTTCCTCTCCCAGCTTCAAATACATTGGCTTGCCCTTGCGAACCCGGGCCGCGTTTATTATCCAACGAAAAACCAAAGCGTTTCTCCGATCGCCCCTTACCGCGACTGGTATTTGATAATTAGCGCCGCCGATCCTTCTTGATTTTACTTCCATGGCCGGCGCCACGTTCTTTACCGCTTTATCAAAAACATCCAAAGCATCCTGCTTTGTGTTGCTGGATACATACTCAAGCGCCTTGTAAACTATCGCCTGAGCTACACTTTTCTTTCCCTTCTCCATCAGATAATTAATAAATTTGGCAATTACTGTAGAACCATATTTTGGATCCGCTTTAAGTTGTGATTTGTGAATTTTTTTCTTACCGCGCATAAATTAATTATTTGGATTTTTTAGAACCATAAAGCGAGCGACTTCGTTTTCTCCCTTCAACCCCGGATGTATCATAAACCCCGCGCACCACGTGATAGCGCACGCCCGGCAAATCCTTTACCCTTCCGCCGCGAAGAATGATAATGGAGTGCTCCTGAAGATTATGGCCCTCGCCCGGAATATAGGCGGTCACTTCCATGCCGTTGGAAAGCCTTACTCTGGCGATTTTCCTAAGCGCCGAATTCGGTTTTTTCGGCGTCATTGTGGTAACCTTAACACAAACTCCCCTTTTAAACGGACTGCCCTTGGGAAGGTGTGATTTTTTTCGGCGCAAAGTATTCAAAGTAAACTGCATGGCCGGTGACTTGGATTTCTTTTTGCCTTTTTTTCGTCCTTTTCGGACAAGTTGTGATATTGTTGGCATAAATTGGTAGGATTGATGTTGCACCCTACGCTGTGCCGTATAATGGCTCTAGTGTAGGGTAATTTTAGCCTAAAATAAAAAAATCGTCAATACAAAACAAGTTGTGTTTTCGTATGCCTAAAATATCACAATACAGAGCAAGCGTCAAGAGGCGATTTGGGCATAAAATTTTGGCTAATTTCAGCCCAATTCAAAACCACCCCGGCGCTACGTCGGAACGGCGAATTTGCTTTAAGTTGGAAGATCGGCTCATTCACTCAATATTACTAAAAATGCCGTCAACGCAAATAGTTTTTAAAACCGTGGAGCGGGGCAAAGATAATTAAATCAATGTCTTTATTTTTTTAATACATCCAGCCGTATCCGTCGCGTCAACCAAGGGCAGATTATATTTTTTAGCTTGCTTTTTAATCCAATCATCATAAAGAAGAACCCACTCCACTTCTTTATATTTTAAACTATCCGAATATTTTTCAGCGTCATCCCACAACCCGCGCGTGAATATTACTTTTTTTATTTTTTCCCTACTGCCATTATAAAGAAAAACCGGCTTGATTCGCTCGTCCTTTTTCATAATTTTTTTAACCACATCCGGCAAAATCGCCACACCCTCAATAATAAAAGACTTCCATACATAATCAGTCTTAATCAGCGCCTTAACGCCCCGCCACACATCCCGGCTCTCTTTATTTTGATTGCCGACGATTTGCTTGGCTGAATACTTGGTTAAATATTTCTGCGCCGTGATGCCGGTTGAATGCAAAAATAAATTTGAATAATCTTTCTTATTTACCAGCTCGCGCATCATTTCCCTGATTATGTCCGTGGAAATCCATGGGAATCCTAATTGTTCGGATATTTTTCTGGCCGCATAGCTTTTGCCGACCGTCGGCGCTCCGCCGATTAATATTATTTTTTCCATATCACTTAAAAAAATGAAAAAATGCCCGCCAAAACCGTTTCCAGCCCCATTGTCTTAAATAAATAATAAGTCCCGATAAATATTGGCGAAAGAATCAGGCCGTTGGTCACCCAATTTAATATAAGTAAGCCCAGTAAAACATAAGTGCCCTGGAGCTCTAATCTCAATTTGAGATTATTGTATTTTGGATGCGAAAGAATAGCGTACAGGATCTTGGAGCCGTCAAGCGGCGGAATGGGCAGGACATTAAAAAACAATAAAATCGCATTGATGTAAATGGTAAAAATCAAAAGAACAATCAATAGATTGCTTGCCGCAAAACCATAAATCAAAAGCAGTTTAGCCACCGCGCCCAGAATAAAAAAACTTGCCAGGTTTGACGCCGGTCCAGCCAAGGCAACGAGCGCCGGCCCCCACTTGGAATATTTAAGATTATACGGATTAAACGGCACCGGCTTGGCCCAACCAATACCCGCGATCATGAGCATTAGAAAACCGACCGGGTCAATATGAGACAAAGGATTTAAAGTCAGCCGGCCGGCCCGTTGCGCCGTCTTGTCTCCCAAAAAATACGCGGCCAAAGCGTGAAAAAATTCATGCACCGTGAGCGCGAAAATTATGGCAATGACCCAAACCACGAAAAGAAGCGGATTTTGCGCGAGTAAACTTAGTATCATAGGATTCTAAAAACTCTGTGAAAGTCAACTATTTTTTAATATCAATAAAAGAAATTCTGGACTTTTTAGTTAAATGAAACTGGAAAATGGAAATTGGAAACTAGGGCAAAGGCCATCCTCAATTTCCAGTTTCCTTTTTCCAATTTCTGTTTCCAGATAAACGATCTCATAATAATTTTATTGTAAGCCAATGTCTCTGTCGAAATTCGGCTCTCCGCCCTTGCAATATAAAACAATCTGTGTTAAAGTTCAACACATATTATACCCTAAATTGAAAAATATGGCTAAAGTATGTGATATTTGCAAAAGAGGAAAAACATTTTCCCACTCAAGAAGCAAATCAAATATTGCCACCAAAAGAACTCATGAGCTGAATCTGCAAACCAGGCGAATCAAGGGCAAAAAATCCAAGGTTTGCACTAAATGCCTGAAAACCTTGAGCAAGGTGAAATGACATCCTCCCGCACCCAAAAAGCTACCTCTTAGGGTAACTTTTATCGCACGGGCTTCCCTGACAAAGATATAAAAATCCAGCCACTTAGGCGGATTTTTTATTAAATCAATCTTCAATCGGTACGCCAGTTCGATAAGTAATGTCTGAAGGCACTTCCAAAATCTGCCCCCAGACATAACCATAGTCCAAAAATACTTGTTCATTTACAAATGCCCTTTTTATTCCATGACCGACAATGTACACGGTTGGATCATTTACATATTTAATAATCGTACCGTCAGGATGTACGACATGATAAATATCGTCTCCATGTGGCATTGCCGCAATTGTTAAATCCGGAAAATATTTAATTTTATTCCATTGAAAACCCAATTGATTAAAAATAGTCCCATTCCTGATCCCGCGCAACTCCCCGTCAATAACAACGTACACTGATTTAGCGCTACCCTGCACTAAAGTACCGTTTGGTATTTGCCAACCCGCTTGCCAAGGAAAATCCAAGTAAACCTTGTCTCCGGGTAAAGAATAATTTTCTAAAGTCCCGTACTCTACTATATTCTCCCACTCAAACCCCCATGCCTCAAAGACTTGGGCATTTAAAATCGGCCACTTCACATGGTTGCTTATATAATAAACTGTTGGTTTACCTATTTCTTTAGCCAGCCATTCACGAGAAAAGTCCGGGGGAGATATACGGCTTGCTTTATTAAATAAAAAATCCCATTCAGAAGCAGATGGGGTGAGAATATCAATAAGAAAATTGCCCGGTACCAAAGGCTCTGCCTGAATTGAAAAATCCTGCGGCACCGTTATTTCTACAATAGTTACAAATTCAGAAGATTCATTATAGGTGCCAGACAAGAAAATTTTTTGGTCGTCCGGTGATATGTCCAAACTATCAATATTATCTAAACCGGCAGTGCTAAATATTTGATATTTTGTAAACTGAGAATCATACATAACAACCGCCGACTGGCAACCAGTGTAGTCGCTCTTATTGGTTATGGTAAAAAGACGTGAGCCATCATTGGTAAATACTACTCGCCCACCCATGCCAATCTCAGGCATAGTACGGTATGAAACCTCGCCCGAACTCACATCGAGAATTGCCATTATCTCAACAAAGGTATCCGGGCTTGTTTCTACATAACCATTTTTATAAATCTTAGAACCATCGGGCGTAGCATACAATTTTGAGGTTGTAGAATGAAGATCTAGTTCATGAATAACCACATGGCCTGAACGTGCATTAAACTCAAGAATAAGATATCTTGAATAGTCATTAGAAATATAATACGGGTTATAAGAACCCACAAAAAGCTTATTGCCATCATTAGACATAATTACGTCCCCCGTTAACTTAATATCGGATGGGATTACATAGTCAAAATCAAGAATCGTGCCAGTTTGCGCATCAATTTTAATTATTTTTTCATCATAAGCGCCCGGCACTCCCGGAGCATATGCGCAACCGCGAGGAGCGCCAACCGCATAAATTATTTGGCCATCCGGACTCATAACGAGATCGTTGCAGCCACTTTCAATAAAATCAGGCTTCCAAGATATGAGTTCCATAGTACGGGTATCAATGGCTGCAAGACCATTACGTTCCTCCCCTAATATTTCATTAAATCTACCGCTCATATACAATTTTGCACCATCGGGACCGAGTATCATGGAACCAATATCCGGCTTTAAATAAGGATTTCTTGGATGGATCCACTTATCCCCTATTACAAGGCTAAGATCTACTGTTGAAAAATTATTGTTCTCCAAAATATGGAACTTCGTACCGCCAAAATAAACTTTATCCGGGCCGTCAAAAAGTACTTTTAATCCATAATGATCAACATTTTCACGCACCAAATAATCATATGTGGCGGCAAATACATCTGGCGCAACAAAAAATCCCAGCCCCAGCACTAAGATTAAGGAAGGAATAATTACTTTTCTTTGCAACATATTTTATCTATCTTTAAATATTTTATAACTCTATGGAATCGCCGTCAGGATAAGTAATATCATTCCGCGCGTTAATAATCTGGGACCAGAGAAAACCCTTGTCTTTAAACGCACCTTCATTCATAAAAACACGCTTTTTACCATTTTCTATATAATAAACCTCCGGGCTGTTGGAATATTTAATTACCACCCCGTCGGGATGCTGCGGTTTATTAATATCTTCTCCACGGGTCATTCTAGCAATGGTTGAATCCGGAAAAATTTTAATCCGGTCCCATTGAAAACCCAAACCATTAAAAATTGAGGCGTTTCTTATAGCGCGTAATTTACCGTCAACCACCACATAGACCGCGGGCGAACTGCCCTTTGCCAATGTGCCATCTGGTATTTGCCATGGTGTATTGTAGGGTGCGCCGAGATGAAATCCGGTAACCGGTGGTAAATAACTAAGATTTGAACGCTCTTCCACGTCATCCCATCTGAATCCCCACGCCAAAAATGCCTCCTCATTCATGATTGGCCATTCCGAATTATTACTAATGTAATAAACTGTCGAACTGCCAGGTGCTTTTGCCAACTCACCACTCAGAGGATCAAGCGGCGAAATAGCATAGCTCCTGGTGTCTAAATCAATAGCCACATTTGAGCTCGGGATAGATTCTGCCGAACTTGAAAAACTTTGCGGAATCATAATCCTCACTAAATCTCTATCATCCCTTTCCCCGGAAGATTCATCGTCAAATTTGCCGCTCATAAAAATGCTTTGATCATTTGGCGCCAAGGCAAAATGATAAACCGAAGTCAATCTTGAAGTAGCTATTATTTCATATTTAGTAAAGTCCACATCATACATAATAACCGCATATTCCCCGCCAGTTTGTGCCAAGATCTCATCGGTGTCAGTATAGGTAATGATGCGCATTCCATCACTCGTGAACGCCACTTTAGTACCCATGCCTGTCTCTGGCATACTCCGATAAGATATCACGCCAGTGCTGACATTTAAAATTGCGATCCCCCCAACTATACTTCCTGAGGTTGTCCTTACGCCGCCATTAACATATATCTTGGTAAAATCCGGATTAGCATATAATCCCGAAAAGCCTACTAACGTTGAGGTGAAATTCAAATCAGCAAAATTCAAATCATAAGAATAAACCTGCCCGTTGGCTGTATTGAGTTCAAAGATATAATTTTTATAACCATTTGGCTCATATGGCTCATAAACTTGAAAAAAAATCCGGCTACCATCTTTTGATATGAGTGGCCTCCCTACACCAAAATGCATACCTTTCGAAAGAGTAAAATTGAAATCAGTAATTTCTCCGGTTTGAGCATCAATCTTTCTAATATTATGGAGTTGCACCCCTGCGAAAGGGCCGCATAAACCTGAACTGTTAAATGAATATATTGTTCGGTCATCCGAACTAATAAGCAAGGAGCTGCAAGGGCTTTCGTCATATTTTGGGTACCAAGAAAGAAGTTCGCCAGTTTCCGGATTAACTGCCGCGATTCCATTTCTTGCCTGCCCCTTAACCGCAGTAAAGCTGCCGCTAATATACATTCTAGTGCCCGCAGAATTTAATGCCATTGTATGAATACCCGGTATACCAAATGGATTGCCCTGATGATACCATCGATCATTTATTAAATCTAAGCCAACTGAACTAAAATCACCACCATCTAAAACATAAAGCTCACTACCGCCAAAATAAACCTTTTCCGAATTATAAAATTCAGTTTTCAATGTCCAATGATCGACATTCTCTTGAATCCAATATGGATAACCATCCGGACTAAGGGCATTTGCGTTTAAGCCAACAAGGAAACACAGCCCAATAACCAGAATTAGTCCAAAAATGAATAATTTATTGATTTTTTGAGATAAATTTCGTGGACAACTCATATTTTTATAACTTATATTTATACTTAAATAATATGTTATCCTACACTAAAAAATCATTCCTGTCAAGGCCTTGCGCAAAAATTGGCTAGAAACATTTCCAGCCAATTTTTATTGTTTTATCTCCCTTACCGCCTCCCCCTCCGGCCATTTTATCTTCACTTTCACGACCGGCAACGCCTCTGCCTTGTGCGCGTATTTTATTGTTAAACTAATCGCGTAATCAATTGTCTCTTCATTTACTTCTTTGCCGCGAATAATCGTGGTCGGGCCAGGCACGTCAACCAGATTAACAACAAAATCCGTGGGCAAGGCGAGACTGCCAAGTTTTTCACATTCTTCCTTGTCGCGGCCAATCACAATCATGTTCTTGCCATGCCAAAAAATTCTGCCAGTGCGAAGCACGGCCACATCATCATTTGTATAATCGGGCCAATATTCAGCCAAATCTGCCAAGCGCTTGGAAAAAGCCGGGTCCGTCAAAACGCACCCGCCAGCCGGTGATTGATATTTGCTAATGCCAAACTTGGAAACCAAGACCAATTGCGCTCCGCGGCCTCGTCCGCGAACTCCGTATAATTTTTCACGATCAACCAATCCTTTTTCTTCGGCCTCGGTCAAAGGCAAATTTTTTGCCGAAAGCGGACGAACAATTTTATTTTCCAAGCCAACCTCCCGCTCAATTTTTTTTAAAGCCCCGTCATTCTGCGACATGGGCCGCTGTCCCAAAACCTCGCCAGTGGCAATAAAATCAAACTTTTCTTTTTCCATAATCTGTTTTGCTTTTTTAATCATGAGCATGTGACAATCAATACATGGATTTCTTCTTTTTCCAAAACCAAACTTGGGTTTTTTAACAATTTGTAAATGATCTTTGCCAATATCTTTGACCCTCAACTTCATATTATTAGCTTTGGCAATCTCTTCGGCTCGCTCCTGCGAAAAAAAATAAGTTTTAAAAAATATGGCCGTAACATCTACGCCTTGAGATTGCAAAATTTTATATGAGAGCAGCGAGTCAAGCCCGCCGGAGAATAAGAGAAGTGCGCGTGGCATATTATTCTCATCATACCAGAATACCGCGAAATAAAAAAACCCCGAATTTCTCCGGGGCAAGAACAATTACATTTTCTCGATGATATCTTGGCGCGAATGAGGCCGGCAGCAGTATGAACACACGGCCATGTCACCCTGCACATAAAAACGCGCCTTGGCTTCAGGGTCCCGGTTAGTGATGCAGTCGTCATTCGGGCACTTGAAAATACCGGCCGGCAAAGCGTTGGGCATGTCGGCCTTAACCTTAGTAAAGGTTCCGCCCTTAATTACATTGAATGTAACATCCGGCTCCATAAACCGAATCGGGCCGTAAAATCCTTGGCCAATATGCTGACCCTCCAGAACGACCACGTCTTTACGCCGCTCGTCAGGCGTTCCCTTGGCCACTTTCACGCCCTCGTGAACATGGATGCAGCCTTCATCGCCCCGAAGGCCGGCGTGTTTCTTCAGAAGGTGCTTGACACGGTCACCGGCACCCAGGGAAAGATGGCCAATCACCATTCCCCGTTCCGTAATTGGCATGAAGTAGCGGAAAGCGCCTTCGCCCGCCTCGCGCTTGACCAAACGGCTCTCCACGCTTTCCTCAACAATGGTCTTGAGCACGCAAAGCGCGTCCTCAAGCGCGGCCACCTTTCCCAACCGGCCCTCAAAGCACCGGCGAATGATGGCCATGCGCGCGGGCACGCCGTATCCCATCTGCTTCCACATAATCACGTGCCGGTCTTCAGAAATTTCCGGCGCGACTTCGGGCCCGCGCGGACCCGGATGCATGATGAGGACATTGTCACGCAGGACTTTGCTCAAAGCGCGGACATCAATGCTATACCGGCCCTGCACTTTCTTGAGTTCGTTCTTGTCCGTGTATCTTTCTTTCTGAATGCGCGTCGCACACACGATGTCGCAATCACTCAAAAACTCAAGCGAATCGCTTTCTTGGACGTCCAAACCTATTTTCTGCCACTCGTAAAGCGCGGCCTCGGGCACGGAAACCGCTTTGATGCGAATGTCGCCGAACCTTTGATTCAAGAGCTGGATCATGTCCAAGTCCGAGTGAATAGTGCGACTGTAGCGCAGATCACCGACAAATCCGATGCAAAAATCATGCACTCTTCCCAGCCTCATCATGATGGTAAGAAAATTGAGCATGGCCTGCGTCGGATGGCGATTCGGACCGTCCCCGCAATTGATGACCGACGTGGCATAACCCATGCGGTCATAAACCTCGCTGGCCATGCGCGCGCCGCCGGCCCATTCGGTACGGACCGCCAAGACATCGGTCCCTTCTTCGGCCAGAGTGCGCATGCCATCAATAAAGCTTTCCTTTTTGGCGAAAGAAGTCGCATCCATGCCGACAATCGCTTCCACGCGAAGACCCATGAGCTCGCCGGCTTGACACGTGGAAATGCGCGTCCGAGTTGAAGGCTCCATCATAAGCACCGTGACCTTGGCCAACGGATTTCGCGCGGGCCACGACGGCTGGCCCCTTTCCTCGGCATAGCTGACCATCTCCTGAGCTTCTTCTAAGATGTCCAAAATTTCATCCAAACCAAAATCCTGAATACTGATAAAGTGCTTCATCTTTTTCTCCTTATATTAAAACGTTTAATTGCCAAAGAACCAGCTCAACATTACCATAAAATACTATTTAGTCAAATAAAATAGCACAAAATCAATACAAGTATTTCGTGCTATTTAAAATCTATCTATAGCGCTCGGACTGAATTTTTTTGCCTTTTGTCTTGCGATGTTTTTTTAGCGCTTGTTTTCGTTTTTTGTACATATTTCTTTTTGTAAAAATTTTTTTAATTTTTGAAAAGCCAAACCGCGGTGGCTTAAGGTATTTTTTTCTTCATCTCCCATCTGGGCAAAGGTGCGCTCATGCCCGCGCGGAATAAAAATCATGTCATAGGGAAGCTTGGGTCTCGGCGTGCCGCGCGGTTCAGACGATATGCT
>JAHJFT010000084.1 GCA_018824325.1 Patescibacteria group bacterium | reverse complement strand
GATTCGGACACGCCGCGATCCATCGCCAGTCTCACTAAGTTAATGACAGCTTTGGTTTTTTTGGAAACCGAACCGAACTGGGAGGAGACGGTTAGCGTGGGGAGTTGCGGCCAGTTTGCCTATGGAAAGATAAAGACCAAAGATATATTTTCCGCGGCCTTGATCGCTTCGGACAATTGCGCGGCGCGTGAGTTGGCGCGTCAAACCGGTTTGAACGAGGTTGATTTTGCCCAAGCAATGAACCAGAAGGCGAAAAGTTTGGGTCTTAGCAAAACCAATTTTAGCGATCCGACCGGCCTTGACGCAAAAAATATTTCCACGGCCCTTGAAGTGGCGAAGATCTTGCGGGAGATATTGGATTGGCCCAAGGCGAGGAACGCGGCAAGCCAGTTTTACTATGAATTTTCTTCCTCGGCGGGCAAGCATTATTACGCAAAAAGCACGGATGATTTGCTTTGGAGCTTTATTCATAAATATCCTTATGAAATAGTCGGCGGCAAGACCGGAACTTTGGGAGAGGCGGGATATTGCCTCGCCTTGGCCGTGGAAAAAGACGGCAACGAAGTCATTGTCGTTACCCTGAACAATAAATCCGATTATTTAAGATTTCAGGACGCAAAAAGCTTGACGCATTGGGCTTTTAACACTTACGAATGGCCGGAAAAAAATGATTGATTGGATCACAAATTTAAATTTGCCGCCCGAAGTAATCACTTTTGTCTTGGCGATGCTGCCGGTGAGCGAGCTCCGCGGCGCCATCCCCCTCGGCTTAGGAGTTTTTCAGATGTCATATTTTTCCGCGTTTGTCACCTCGTGGCTGGGAAGCATAGTTCCGTCTATTTTTTTGGTTTACGCGCTAGGGACGTTTTCGCGGTGGCTTAGCCGGCGTTCGGCATGCTTTGAAAAATTTTTTAGCTGGCTTTTCAAAAGAACCCATGAGCGTTTTTGGAAGCATCACGCCAAGCTTGGTTCCTTGGCTTTGGTGGTTTTTGTGGCCATTCCACTTCCGGTGACCGGGGTTTGGACCGGTTCGGTGGCCGCGTTTTTGTTCGGCATTCCAAAAAAATCGGCCGTTCTTCTCATCGCGCTCGGTTCTTTTGTCGCCGGTATAATTGTCTCTTTGGTATATTTTGGATTTTTTTCTTTCTTTAAGTTTATTTTATGAGGATTGGCATAAACTGTCGAACAATTTTAAATCCGGGTTTTGGCGAAGGCGCGGGCGTGGGTCATTATACTTATTATTTGGTTAAGAATTTAATCAGGCTTGACCAGAAAAATGATTATCATCTTTATTTTGATGAGCTGATCGGCGATGAGGCGATTTGCAAAATAGTGGGTGACGCGCCCAATGTCATTTGCCGTCGTTTTCCGTTTCACCAATATAAAAAATTTCTTCCCTTTGCTTATTCTCATGTTTTGGTTACGGCTTTTTTGGGCCGCGACAAGCTGGATGTTTTTCACGCGCCGTCGGGCATCTTGCCGTACACTTATGGTGGAAAATCGGTGATTACGGTTCACGACCTTGCGATTTACAAACATCCGGAGTGGTTTCCGGACGGCCGGATTTCCAAGAGCGTTTCAACCAAGATGCTCGTGCCCAAGTCGGTTGAGGCGGCGGACAAAATCATCGCGCCGTCCGAGTCCACGAAGAAAGATATTATGGAACTTTTTTCCGTGGGCGCGGAAAAAATTGAGGTGATCCATCACGGCGTGGAATTAACCAAGGACCCGGAATCGGTTGAGTTTCAAAATCTTGCGACCAGAGTAAAAGAGAAGTACGAGATTAAAAAGCCATATTTTTTGACTTTAGGCACCTTGGAGCCGAGAAAAAATGTCAGGCTGACGCTTGAGGCAATGGAGCAAATTTTAAAAGAAAGCCCCGAACTTTTAGCGGGCGTGGAATATCTTATCGCCGGAGTAAAGGGTTGGAATTATGAAGAGACGCTTGATTTTTCCGAAGAGTTAAACAAACTGGCGCTTGAGAAAATTAACTCCCGAGTTGTCAGGTATTTGGGATATGTTTCGCACGCGGACAAGTTTCCGCTCATGACTGGCTCCATGTTTTTTGTTTTTCCATCTTTGTATGAAGGTTTTGGTTTGCCGATTTTGGAAGCGCTGCGAATGGGCGTGCCGGTTATCAGCTCAAATATTTCGTCAATTCCCGAGGTAACGGGCGAAGCCGCGCTTTTGATTAATCCGGAGAGCAAAAAAGACATGCAAGACGCGCTCGGTAAATTTTTACGAGACGCCGAGTCGCGCGCCAGATATTCGGTCTTGGGCAAACAGAGGGCGTCCAAGTTTGACTGGTCGGAGACGGCCCGGAAAACGATTGAGATTTATAGGGGATTGGCGTAATTTTCTAAAATAAAAAAAATATACCTTTGAACGGGTATATTTTTTAAATTTAATTATAGAAATTTTAACATGATGACAATGAGGACGATCTGAATGATGACGGCATATCTAAAACGTATATCTCGCCATCTATCGGGAATAAGATCGTGAAAATAGAAGTGCAATTTATGAAATGGGCGCGTGATTTTGCTTGGGCGGCATTCATGAATGGCAACTATGATGTCGGGCAAGATGCTTCCCAAAATACCCCAAAACGTGGGCCACCAATATGATTCAACGTTAAAAATTAGTAAATAAATCATCAAGCCAAACATAATCACGTTGTCAAAAATCATTTGATAAATCTGCCATTTGGGAATGACACCAGTTTTTTTATATTGAGCGTAATCTTTGCTGTCGCCGTGCGGAATCATGTCCATTACAAAATGCATAACCCAGCCAAAAATAAAGGCCAGAGCCGAGTGCCGTACTACTTGTCCGATAACTGCACCGGTGAGTGCGTGGGTTAAGATTAGCATAATTTTTATGATTTATGTAAGCTCTTTATTGAGAGTTTTGTGTCTTAGGTTATGATGAGGCCTTATGTAAATTCCAAGCACCAAATTCCAAATCACAAATAAATTCCAATGACCGAAATTCAAAATTCCAAACTGCTAATTCAAGTACGTGCCAGCTTTTGTTTGGAATTTTGGTCATTGGAGTTTGAAATTTGTTTGTTATTTGGTGCTTGTGATTTGGAATTTATAAGTTAGTTTGAGTTATCAGATTTGATAACAATTATGCCCTGGTCATATTTAAAGATGTCTAGGGTTTTATGGCGGGGGTGGGAATCGCCCGGTCATCCGACCGGGCGCCCCGTCGAATGACGGGGCGAACCCCGCACCAATTCTCGCTTCGCTCGAATGGTGTAAGGCAGGCCCACGACACAGAGATTATTGTATTTAGTAATTTTACAAAATAGCGGGGGTGGGAATCGAACCCACGACCCCAGGCTTATGAGTCCTGTGCTCTAACCGACTGAGCTACCCCGCCGTGTATTAGCTTTTAGAGATTATTGGCATCAACTACTAGCGAAGCTAATTGATGCTGAAAGAATAACAGATTTGGCATGATTTCGCAAGACTTGATCTTTTATAATCAAAATAGCCCCACTTAAAAAGTGAGACTATCATGGTTGCGTCCCGTCATACGACGGGGTAAAGGGGCTGGACCCGCCTACGCTAAAGCTTCGGAGGGCAGGCTTGAACCGGAATTTGGTAAAACAAAATAGTCCCACTTAAAAAGTGGGACTATTATGGTTGCGGGGGCCGGACTTGAACCGGCGACCTCCAGGTTATGGGCCTGGCGAGCTGCCAACTGCTCTACCACGCGTCGTAGATGAAATATTATCACCAAATTTTTATTTTGTCAAATGGTGCCGCGGGAGAGACTCGAACTCTCATGAGGAAACCTCACGCGATTTTGAGTCGCGCGCGTCTACCAATTCCGCCACCGCGGCTGGCACGGTTTACTTTGTTATGGCTAAGTATAGCCTAAAATTGGGTAAAGGTCAAGCTTGGGTAAAGTTGGAGTTATGTTTCTTGCCAAAAGAGAAATTCTCAGCTATACTATTTTATACAATATGGCTCAAATTATTACTATCGCCAATCAAAAAGGCGGTGTTGGCAAAACCACGACCGCGGTGAATTTGGGGGCGTATTTGGCGTCCTTGGGAAAATTCGTGCTGCTCGTAGACATGGACCCGCAGGCCAACGCGACATCGGGCCTGGGCATTGATTATCAGAATATTAGCCAGGGAATTTATGAAGTGCTCGTGGGCGAGGCCAAGATGAGGGATATTATCGTGCCGACTGAATTTGAAGGATACAAGGTTGCTCCGGCGAACATGAATTTGGCCGGTGCCGGAGTGGAGCTGGTGACCGCGGAAAACAGGGAATTCAGGTTGCGCGACGCTTTGCTTGAAGTGCGAAACGATTTTGATTATGTTT
>JAHJFT010000083.1 GCA_018824325.1 Patescibacteria group bacterium | reverse complement strand
TTGAAGAACTGTAGTCACTGCCCCCGATGTTGATGGAATCCCAGTTGATTAAATAGTTTGTTGAGGACATGGCAAATATATCAGCGCCACACATTAAAAACGCTAGGAAGATACCAACGATAGAGCAGAATTTTACTGTCTTATGCATATATATTTTATTCTCTTTTATTATAGCATAAAAAAAACCTTTTTTCAATATTTTTCTTAGCTAAAATTAGCCAAAAAAATGGAGCGTTGTGGACAATTTTTAAAAGCTAATGTTGCATTTTTAGCTAAAAATGCAACTTATCCACATTTTTTTGTGTACTTTTTTATTTGTCTAGTCTTTCGTAGACAATAATATTTTTTAAGTTTCATATGAAACTTTTTCATAAGAAGATATTAAATCTTACGGACCTGTAAAACACTTGGGCACAAAATATATTTTATGCCTACTGAAAATATTTTTTAATTTTTCCATGCCTTCACCTATCCGACCGGACCAAAATTTTTAAAACAAAAATCTAATAATAACCCTTGGATATTTTTTATAGAAAAATCATGCCTTGCGCAAAGCACTGGCATGATTTTTAAATTTTTACAAACCTGAACATGGGGCTAGTAAGGGATGGTCTCCATGCCTACTGGAGGCCATTGTTGGCGAACTACCGTGGAGAATGTTTTATGCTCAAAAAAGACTTGCGCTTAAAAATACGGCGTATTTTTCAATATGCCGGCTTTATATACTAAAAAACTCAGATTATTAAAAATAATCAAATTTAATTATACGGGCGTTTCTGTAAATAATCCATTTCAGTCTTAAGAATTAACGTTCAGCACTTTAAATACGTGTTCATACTTATACCCACATAATCCATGGATTATCCCCTTTTTCTTGGATTGGCCCTTTAAGCGGGCCTGCGAGCAAACTTGGGGTATACAAAGCTCAAGAAACATAGAAACATGCCTTAAAACGAAAGTATGGGCTCTTTACGAGCTAATGCCACGCCCCATGGCCCAGGCCGGATTTGGCTTGAAGCAAAGTTTCTGATCACCGAAATATAAAAACCCGATGCCACGAACCACGATTCGTGCAAACGGTGTTGAAGCAACGAGCTTGAAACCGGGGTGCGGAATCATGTATTTAATTGGAATTCGAGTTTTTGCAATTAATTTTTCAATTTTTAACTTTTTCTTTTAGAATTACTGAAATTAATTTCAAGAAAACACCTATTCAAGATATTAATAAGTGTCGTAAAATATAATATATTTTATTAAGATATTGCTTAATTTTTCTCTTTAACGTATACTACATACAGCTATATGACCTCATTTGAACAACTGATAATTTTATTCTTAGGCGCGCTCTCAATCTTTATTGTGATTGTTTTTGTTTTAATGTTGAGAAAAAATAAAACCGATACTTCGCAAGATTTCACGCTCAAGAATCTGCAAGAACAAATAAGGAATATTCAAACCGAGCTCAAGGGGTCTATTGAAAAAAACTTGGACTTTTTGCAAAAACAAAGCGGGGTGAGCAATCAGATTATTCGTGAAACAACCAAGGAATTTACTTCCAAGCTGGAAAGGGTTGAAGCAACGACCAAACAAGTGGTTAATTTCGCGACCCAGCTGCAAAGCCTGGAAAATATACTAAAAAATCCCAAACAGCGCGGCGTGCTGGGCGAATACTTTTTGGAATCAACCCTGGCAAATGTACTCGCGCCGGGTCAATTTAAAATGCAGTATTACTTTAAAAACGGGGACGCGGTGGACGCGGTCATCTTTATTCGCGATAAAATCATTCCCATAGACGCCAAATTTTCTCTTGAGAAATACAATATGATTCAAAAAGAGACTGACCAGGAAAGACGCACCGCGCTCGAGAGAGAGTTTAAAAAAGACATACAAAACCGAATTGACGAAACCAGCAAATACATTCGGCCCAATGAAAATACCACTGATTTCGCACTCATGTTCATTCCGGCTGAAGGCGTTTATTATAATCTGCTTGTTTCCAATATCGGAACAATAGACGTCAGCTCTAAAAATCTCATTGAATACGCTTTTAACAAAAAGGTGGTCATGGTATCCCCAAATACGTTTATCGCTTATTTGCAAACCATACTGCAGGCGCTAAAGGCGCTCACGGTTGAGGAAAACATCAAAGATATTATCAAAGGTCTTCGCAAACTAAATACTCACTATCTTAATTGCGACAGCCATTTGCAAAGGATTGGAAAACAAATTGAAGCCACCTCCAAGACCTATGCGGACGCGTACAAGCAATTTTCATTGCTTGGCAATGATATGAATAAATTAACAAACTCGGAAAAAACGCCGGAGCAAACTTTGCTTGACAAGTCAGAGGATTTGTCATAAGCTTTTATTACATTATTCAGTGTATAAATTTACCATAAAATTCTATGCCACAAATTAAGGCCGCGAAAAAAGATCTGCGCCAATCCATGAAAAAAGCGCGGATCAACTCAAGAAGGAAGTCCGAAATCAAAACCCTGGCCAAGTGTTTCAGCCGGCAGCTAGAGCAGGGGAATGAGTCGGAAGCAAAAAAAACTTTGCTTATTCTACATAAAAAATACGATAAAGCGGCGAAAACAAGCCTGTACAAAACGAATACGATCAATCGGCGCAAATCCGCGCTCATGAGAAAATTCAACTCCAAGTTTTCGCGGGCAAAGAAGTAATCTGGCGCCACGAATTTTCGCATCAAAAAATAGACCCGGCGTTCATCGGTCTATTTTTTATATCAGGAAATTAAAATTGGGACACGATTATTTCCAGGCCGAGCCGGGGGGATATTCTTCCCAATTTAATATTATTGTCCAGCTCCAATGTTTTTTTGTACGTCTCTCTTAGCTCACTAAGCTTGAAATCTTTTAATAGGGGGCTGGCTTTTCTAACAACAAATGGATGCAGACCAAGTTCTTTTGCCGCAAGGCCGGGATCCAGGGCCGGGTTGGCGTCGGCGTATGATTTGAGTTTTAGCAAAACTTTTAATTGCCAAACTAATTTATTCAGGAGCTCTGTCTCGCTGAAATCAGCTTCAATTAATTGCTCCAGCGCGGCAAGGGCCTGAACGGGTTTTCTTTGAACCAAAAAATTACAAAAAATAAAAACATTATCTTCCAATCTGGTATCCACGAGCTCGTTAACGTGTTCGGATAATATTTTGCCTTGGCCGGCTCTTGCCTTGAGTTTTTCGAGCTCTGAATCAAGCCGCCATAAATCATAGCCCACTTTTTCCAATAAAAGCCCTTGCGCGGACAGGTCTATTTCCGTGTCCTTTTCCCGGGCCTTTTGCCTTAGCCAGGCTTTGACCTCGGACGGCGTCAATAAGGGGAACTTGTAGTAAAAAATTTCCTTTTTGGGCATGGCTTTGAATAGCTTGTCCAAAACCTTCTCTTCCTGCTCCCACAGAACCAAAATTGTTTCGGCCGGAATCTTGGCCCAAAAACCGGCCATGGTATCGGCGTTGCTCTCCTTTATGTGCTTGCTTATATTTTCCACGATAACCATCTTTTTGGGCGCCAAAAACGGCGCCGAGGTCGCGGCTTGATAAAGCTCGTCAATTTCCCACTTTTCCTTGAAGTAAATCAAATTTAAGCCGCCAATATCAAATTTTTGCTTAAATTTATTGACAAGCTGTTTCAATTTTTGGCGCGAATCATAAGTGTTCTCGCCATAGAGCCAAATAATCATAGTTTCAATAAAGCAAGAAATCAAGAAAACAAATTACTTTGATTGATTCCTTGATTTCTTGATTCGTGTGCTACTTTTTTCAAGGTTTGATGTCTCGGTCCACAACATGGCACCGATTTCTTCAGCTAATGCCGCGCCTTTGCCATAGTCATCTTTGCTCATATATTTTTCAGTTAAAGAAAAATCTAATAAATATCTTGATTCCTGTAAAGAACCATAAGAATTCTCTAAAAAATTTAAACAGACGAGCGGTCTTTTCCTGGCATAGCCCTCTATGTTTAAGATAATTGAGAGAGCGGCTCTACGCATTTGCGAAACCACGCCATACAATTCTTGTTTGGGAAAATTTTTTGTAATCCGATAGATAAGGTGCACGTACTCATCCATCTTCTTTTTCAATTTTTCCTGATATTCATTCATAGTCTTTAATTGATTTTTTGATTTCTTGTTTTCTTGATTTATTGCCCCCCTACAAGGGCGTGGTTTCGCTATCCATAAAATAACCCAGCTCATAGGCCCTGTCAAACGCCTGGCGCGCGTTTTCCTGGTCGCCAATATCGCGATAAGCTTTGCCGAGCTGAAAATAGGAACGCCCGACGTTGACATCCATTTCAACGGCATGAATAAATTTTTCAATTCCTTGGTCGGAAAATCCGGCGTGCAGCAAGCTTCTGCCCCAGTCCCAGTAAATCATCTGACGGCCCGGGCTAAGGGACACGGCCTGCTCAAAATATTTTGTGGCCAAATCAATTTTTGCTTGTTTTGTTTCTTGGCTTTGAGTAAAAGCGCTCCACACCATATAGACCTGGGCAAGCTCCAGTACGCTGGTAAAACTCTGCGGATCTTTTTCAATGGCCCCTCCATACCACTCCACGCTTTGCTCAAAGTATTTATCCGCTGATTCTCCTTCTATGTTTTGCGCGTAGATAAAGTAATCACTGGCCAGCTTTCCGTAATAACGCGCCGACCGGACGTCTCGTATGTAATACATGGCTTTTTTAAGCTCTTGCTCGCGCGCCTGCTTATGTTCAAGCTTGCCGTAACCCAGGGCCTTGTTGTAATGGAAGTCTCCAATAATCGGGGCGATGTGAAACGCGGCCACGTAAGCGCCGGCCGCTAAAAGAAGCGCGTAATAGATCGTCTTGTATTCCGGATTTTGCCAAAATTTTATTTTTATGACCTGATCGTTTGTTCCGTTTTCTTGCGCGTCAACACGGGTAAGACTTTTTAATGCCATGGGCAGACAAGCGGCGACCGCCAAAATAACAAATAATATGTATCTGGTCGCGCCGCCTTCAAACATGAAGAGATTGTGAACCAAGAAACCAATGATTGAAACGGCCACGGCCCAGGCAAAATATGATTCTTTTAAATATCTTTGCTTCACAAAAAACCGAACCGAGCTGACAAAGGCAAGTCCGATTAGACCCATGAAAGCGAGCAGGCCGAGCAAGCCGGAGCTATAGGCCGTGTCCAAAATAAAATTGTGGGCCCGGTCAAAATAGTTTTCTGGCATTTCCGTGAAATAGGGTGGGTATTTGGCGTCAAAAACATAAAGAAAGCTGTCCGGACCGTAGCCGATAATCGGACGCTCCAGAATAAAACCGGTAGCTATTTGCCAAACCATCAAACGTTCTTTGATAGTGACATCCTCGAAATCAAATATGGTGGCCATTCGATTAAGATACTTAACTTGGCTAAGCGCTTCGGATTGGACTATCTTGTTAAAATTAAACGCGGTAAAGACGGCCAAGGCGATAACCGCGATAAGCAGGCCCAGGGCGACGGTTTTCCGCCAACGCCAAATCAAGAGAAAGCCGCCGACAAAACAAATTGCCAAAAGGGCGAGGAAGCCGCTCCTTCGGCCGGTTAAAACAAGCGCCCAAATATTCAAAAATATAATCAAGAGCCAAAATATCTTAAAATAAATGCGCTTTGAAATAAAGACGAGCGCGGCGGCCAGAGGCAGAATCATTATTAAATAATTTGATAAAAGGAGCTGATTGCCCATGGTTGATATGATGCTTTTGAACCCGGCCGTGGTTCCGGTAAACTTCAAAAAATCATACCCAAAATATTGGCACAGGCCGTAAACCGAAACCGGCAAAGAGGCGAGCGCGGCAAAAACAAAAATTCTTTTTATCTGGGCAAAAGTTTTGAGATTCCAAAAAATCAAAAAGAAAGACAAAACAAAAAATAAATAGGTTGAGAGGCCTTCGAACCGCACATAGCAGCCCCACCAGCTGATTGCCGGGTAATAGCCAAAAACGGTTGAAAGTATCAAGACCAATAAATAGGCGGCGCACAAAATGCCAAAGGCGCCCCAGCGAAAACTGAATTTTTTTTCTTCCAAACTTTTTATAAGCCAAAGGGCAAACATAAAGCCCACGACCACGCACAAAAGCTGGGTTTTGGGCATGTTAAAGGACTGATGACTGCGGTAATAGAAGAGCGGCATGGCAACAAGCAAAAAAAGCCATAGACCCTCTATGGCGTAAGAGCAAAATATGGAGACTTTGCTCTTTATTACTGTTTGATTATTTTTATTTGTCTCCTTCATAAATAAACCCCAGACCGTAAATTAGACATTCATTGTCCTATTGTTCTATTGATTTTTTGATTTCTTGATTTTTTGCTTCCATCTCGCCCCAATTCTTGCCCTGCTCCACGCTCACGACAATGGGAACTTTCAATTTATAAACGTTCTCCATTTCCTGTTTAATAAACTGTCCGAGTTTTTTAACTTGGGTCCGGGGCGCTTCAAACACGAGCTCGTCATGCACCTGCAAAATCATTTTAGCGTCTTTTGAAGCGCGGGGCAACGCCTCATGGATTTTTATCATGGCCATTTTCATGATATCCGCGGCCGTACCCTGCACCGGCATATTTATGGCCATGCGTTCGGCCGCGGCGCGCACCTCTCTCAGACCGGAATTTAACTCTGGAAGATAGCGGCGGCGACCAAAAAGCGTTTCCACGTAACCGAACTTGTGGGCGAGCGCCTTGGTCCTTTCCATGTATTCTCTGACATCTTCGTATACTTCGAAATATTTATCAATAAATTCTTTGGCCTCACCAAAACTGATGTCCGCGGACTGGGCCAGACCGTGCGGGCCTTGGCCGTAAATAACGCCGAAATTGATGGCTTTGGCCGCGCGGCGCATGTCTTTGTCAACCTGGTCCTGGGAAACTCCCCAGATGGCCATGGCTGTGGCCGTGTGAATGTCCTGACCACGCTCAAACGCCCCAATCATGCGCTGGTCGCCGGCCAGGGCGGCGACGATTCTAAGCTCAATTTGCGAATAATCCGCGGCAATAAGCACATTGCCGGGTTCGGCGATAAAAGCCTTTCTGATTTCGCGGCCAAGCGGACTGCGAATCGGAATATTCTGCAGGTTGGGATTTGACGAGGACAGCCGGCCGGTCGCGGTTACGGTTTGGTTAAAGCTGGTGTGCAGGCGGTGAGTTTTTTTATCAACCAGTTCGGGCAGGGCGTCGACGTACGTGCTTTTGAGCTTAGCCAGCTCGCGGTGTTGGAAGACATAATCAATGATCGGGTGCTGGTCGCGCATTTTCCATAATTCGGACGCGGCCGTGGAAAGGCCGGTTTTGCCGCGCCTAATGCCGGCGCTGGAAATTTTCAATTTTTCAAACAAAATTTCTTTTAATTGCTGGGGAGAATTGACATTGAATTCCTGGCCCGCGGCTTTGTATATTTTTTTGGTGATCTTTTTCAGGTCGGCGTCAACCCGCTGGGACATTTTTTTAAGAAACGCGACATCAACCTTTATGCCATCAGCCTCCATGCGGCCAAGCACGGACACAAGCGGCATTTCAATGTCCTGGAAAAGTCGGCTCAAGCCGTCCTGCTCCATTTTTTTTTCAAGCACGCCCTTGAGCGCCCAGACGCGGGCAACCTTTTTGGCAAAATAGTGTTTATCTCCGGGCGAACCCAGCTCCTGGCCGAGCTCTTGCAAAACCACGGAAGCAAGGTCATGGTTTCGCGCACCCGAAGCCAGAATATACGAAGCAATCATGGTGTCAAAATCCAGACCGGCCAATTTAACGCCGCGCTCGGCCAAAGATCGGCCCACGCTTTTGAGATCGTGCCCGATTTTTTTGATTTCGGGATCTTGGAGCGGGGGAGTGAGCTCTTTCCAAAGAGCGACGGCTTGAATTTTTTTCAAATTTTTAATTTCTATAAAATACGCCTCGCTTCCGAAATAAAAACCCATGCCCAGGAGCGTGTCGCCAAAAAGATTGGCATCTTCAGTCTCCACGCACAGGGCGAATTGTTTTTGCTTTTGCAAAACTTTCAAAAATTCTTGTATTTTTTCCCAGTCTTTTAATACGCGGTGCTTTTGTTCTGAATCGTGCCGGGCCATTGGCGGCCCGCCGGCTTGCGGCGGCAATCTGTTAAGCAAGGACTTGAATCCGTATTGGGCGAAGAGTTTTACCACCTGGTCGCGGTCCCATTCTTTAACCGCGCATTTGTCAAGATTAAAGCCCGTGGGCAGATCGGTGACGATTGATACTAACCTTTGGCTTAATTTAGCGCTTTTTTCGCCTTGTTTTAATTTTTCCAAAACGCCTTTTTTAAATTTTTCCGGATGTTTTTTTATTTGATTATAAATTTCGTCCAAACCGCCGTACTCTTTAATCAGTTCTTGGGCGCCCTTGTCGCCAATGCCGGGCACGCCGGGCACATTGTCGGACGGGTCGCCCTTGATGGCTTTAAAATCAATCAGTTTTTTCGGGCCAAAGCCATAGCGCTCGCGCACCGCTCTTTCATCATAAAGTATTGTCTGGCTCAACCCCTTGACAAAGGCAAGCACTTCGGTGTCCTGGTCCACAAGCTGAAGCGCGTCCATGTCGCCGGTGACAATGATTGTGCGCACATCGGGTCGGCCGTCCAGCGCGCGGCTGATCGTGCCGATCACGTCATCGGCTTCATAGCCGGCTTGCTCAAAAACCGGAATCTTAAAAACCTTTAAAAACTCCTTAACCATGGGTATTTGTTCATACAGCTCGTCCGGCTGTTTGACGCGCGTGGCTTTGTATTGTTCATACTCCTTGTGACGAAAGGTGGGTCCGGGCTTGTCAAAGGTAATGGCCACGTATTGGGGCTCAAGCTCTTTCAGCATTTTAAAAAGAATCGTGGTAAAACCATAGACCGCGTTAACCACCCGGCCCTTGGGGTCGGTGAGCGGGGGCAGGGCGTGCCAGGCGCGATGAAGCAGGGCGTTGCCGTCCAGAATGATGAGGGTTTTTTTGTTTTTCGAGGTCATAATTTAGCTTAATTTTACTAAATTTTTAAGCATTTGTCCAAATATTGATATTTTGCTTAAATCTTGTTATCATACATTAAACCCAAGGCCACGTAGCCAAGCAGTAAGGCGGGAGTCTGCAAAACTCCTATACGCGGGTGCAATTCCCGCCGTGGCCTCCATACAAAAAAACGGCCTGGAAATTGGCCGTTTTTTTGTATGCTTTATTCAATGTAGCCGCAGACCTGCAGATTCCACAATTGCTTATATATTTTACTAACGCGGCTTAATTTTTTATGAGTGCCCCGCTCAACTAACCTGCCGTTGTCAAATACCAATATCTGATCGGCTGCCATAATAGTTGACAATCGATGAGCAATAACCACGGTAGTGCGATTTTTCATTATTTCAGTCAAGGCGTTCCGGAGCTCGTATTCGGTTTTGGAATCAAGCGCGCTCGTGGCTTCGTCAAGCACCAAAATCGGCGGGTCTTTGAGCAGTGTACGGGCAATAATAACTCTTTGCTTTTCGCCGCCCGAAAGCTTAATGCCCCGCTCGCCAACGATACTATTATATTTTTTGGACAAATTCATTATAAAATTATGCGCCTGGGCCCGCTTGCATGCTTTAATAACTTCGGCTTGACTGGCCCGTGGCTTAGTAAATCTTACATTATTAGATATCGTGTCATGAAACAGCAGGTTCTCTTGCAGCACAAAACCAATGTTGGCGCGAAGCGATTGGATTGACAGCGTTCTTAGGTCATGACCATCAATTGTAATCGCGCCATTCTCCGGATCGTAGAGTCGGCTGATAAGCGCGGCAGCCGTGGATTTACCGGAGCCGGATTCACCGACCAGGGCAACGGTAGTACCGGCGCGGACACTAAAAGACACATTTTTTAAAGCCGGCTGTTTTTTGTAGGCAAAAGTAACATTATGAAATTCAATGTCTCCCCTGAGTGCGTCCAGAGAAATTGCATCTTTCACTTCTTTTATTTCCGGTGCCAAATTGTACCATGGCGTTATCCGTTTTAGACCAGTATAAGCCTCGGTAAGCTGCGGGATTTCCGAACCCAAGATAGTTTGAAGAGGAATATAAATGAATGTGGTAAAGCCCAAAAATGTAATAAGGGTTCCCAGACTGATTGACCCGCTAACTACATAATAGACGCCAAAAATAAATATTAGAAGCCGCGCTATAACAGTTAACCCGTCCTGGCCGGCCTCGGAGACGGCCCACCATTTATTTAAGGCAAGCTGTTTCTTAAGCGTCTGACGCAGTAATTCAACAAACCTCTTGCGGGAATACTCCTCGGCCGTAGCGCTTTTTACTGACATAATATTGCTAAAAAAATCTCCCAGTTTGGAAAAAATTTTTTCCCAACCTTTGTTTACCTTGCTTTGCCGCTTTTCAAGTCGTTTAAAACTAAAGATGCCGAGTATTAAGGCAATGGGTATGGGCGACAGGGCAACCAAGGTCAATTGCCAATGCAGATAAAAACCCACTCCCAGCACAATAATGAATGAAAGGATGGAGGGAATAATGCTTCGGGTCAAAGAAAGCTGCAATACCCACAAGCCATTCCAGGCGCGGTCAAAACGCCTGAGCACATCGCCGGGTTTGGCATCGTTGTGCCAACGAATGCCCAAGCGCATAATCTTACAATAAAGTCTGTCTATAAAATGGTTTGTCACGCGGTTAGCCGCATACCAAGAAATATACATTTTGAGTGCGGTGGCAATTGCGCCAACAAAAAAAAGAACTGCCCAGATAATCAAATAAGGCGATATTTCCGAAATGGCGCTCCGGGGCGATAATGCTTGCCCAATCGCTTCGGTAATCTTGTCAATTATGCGGCCATATATCACCGGTTCGGCAATGGTGGCGAGAACTATAATGACGGCAAACAAAAACGCAAGAGCGTGCCCGCGCCAGGCGCCCAAAAAACTTGTTTTTACCATCTTCCAAACTAAATTATTCATACATGTTCAATTATATCACGTACCAATGATTTAATCAGTCATTTGATTTACAAATCAGGCAAAAAAGTGTAAAATAACACCAAAGTGGCCCCGACAAAATCGGGGCTTTAAACCATAACCATGCCTTTGCCACAATTAAAAAAATCTTCCTGGAAAGTAAAAAAATTATATAAATCAAAGAAACGGGCCAAGAATAAAAAGGGGCTGGCCAAATTTGCGCGCCGGGCCATATATTTGGCCGGGGCTTGTTTTTTGCTCATGTTTATCGCGCTGGCCATTTTGATGGCCTGGTACGGCCGAGACCTGCCCGACCCGAATAATCTTCAGGCGCGGACCGTGGCGCAAAGCACGCAGATATTTGACCGGACCGGAGAAAATCTGCTTTATGAAATACACGGCGACGAGAACCGGACGCTGATTAAGATTGAGGAACTGCCCGAATATGTGGTTTGGGCGACCATTGTTACCGAGGACCGCGATTTTTACAAACATCACGGTTTTAATATTCAGGGCATTGCCCGCTCGGTGTTATTAAATATTTTTAAGGGCACAAGGGTTGGCGGCTCAACCATCACCCAGCAGTTTGTGAAGAATTCAATTTTAAGCACGGAAAAAACCTACGCGCGAAAACTCAAAGAACTGATTCTTTCCATACAGATTGAAAGAAAATTTACCAAGGACCAAATTCTGCAGCTGTATTTTAACGAAATACCATATGGCTCAACAAATTATGGAATAGAGGCGGCCAGCCAAAATTATTTTGGCCACACGGCCAAAGAACTTAGCCTGACCGAGGCGGCTACACTGGCGGCATTGCCCCAAGCGCCGACTAAATATCTAAATGACCAGGAACTTCTCTGGGGAAGGCGCGATTATGTATTGGACCAAATGGCTGAACTTGATTATATAAGCCATGCGGAGGCAGACGCGGCAAAACAGGAAGAAATAAAAATCAGGCCGAGAATTGATAATATTCAAGCGCCTCATTTTGTTTTTTATGTAAAGGAACTTCTGTCCGAACAATACGGACAGCGGCTGGTGGAGCAGGGCGGCCTTAAAGTCACAACCACGCTCAACATGGATTACCAGAACATCGCGCAAACCGCGGTCCAAGAATTTATTGACGAAAAGGGCACCGGCCTTGGACTTTCCAACGGCTCGCTCGTGGCCATTGACCCGCACTCCGGCCAAATCCTGGCCATGGTCGGGTCAAAAGACTTTTTTGACGAAACAATTGACGGCCAGGTAAATGTGGCGACTCGGCCGCGGCAGCCGGGCTCATCTTTCAAGCCCATCGTCTACACTATGGGGTTTATAAAAGGCTATACGGCAGAAACAATTTTGTGGGACGTGCTAACCACCTTTAAGACCGCGACTCAACCATATACTCCGCATAACTACGACCTTGGCCAAAGAGGACCAGTAAGCGTGCGAATGGCGCTGCAGGGGTCATTAAATATTCCGGCCGTAAAAATGCTTTACCTGGCCGGCATAGACAACGTTTTGGAACTGGCTGAAAAAATGGGTTATTCAACTTTTAGCGACCGTTCCCGCTTCGGCCTTTCGCTCGTACTCGGCGGCGGCGAAGTAAAACTTTTGGAGCATACGGCGGCTTATGGAATTTTCGCGAATAGAGGCAAGTCATACGAAATCAGCCCTGTTTTAAAGGTGCAGGACCCGGGGGGCAAGGTTCTCTATGAATGGCAACCGCCCGAGGGCGACAAGGTTCTTGAGCCGGATGTGGCCCACCTGACCACAAATATTCTTTCGGACAACGCGGCCCGAGCCTACGCCTTTGGCACCGGCTCCTATCTCCAGCTCGGACAAAGGCCGGTGGCCGCAAAAACCGGCACAACCAATGATTATCGCGACGGCTGGACCATTGGCTATACACCGAGCCTGGTGGCTGGCGTGTGGGTGGGGAATAATGATAATTCAGAAATGAAAAGAGGCGTGGGCGGATCAGTGGGCGCGGCGCCCATTTGGAACAGGTTTATGAAGGAGGCGCTCGCGGATACGGATATTGAATATTTTAACCCGGCGCCGAAGAATACGGCGACAAAGCCCGTGCTTTTGGGCAAGTCGGCCGAAGAGACCATTGTGAAGATAGACCGCGCCTCGGGTAAATTAGCCACCGATTACACGCCGCAAAGTTTTATTGAAGAAAAGACATACAAAGAGGCGCACTGTATTCTGTGGTACGTTGACCGAGACAACCCGACCGGGCCGGCGCCGAACAATCCGGAGGTTGACCCACAATTTGCCGGCTGGGAAAGCGCGGTGCAGACCTGGGTCGAGGAAGAAGAGGGGGAATTTGTGGCCGAGGCTCCGCCAGCCGAATATGATGACCTGCATGTGCCGGAAAATCGGCCGTTCGTGCAAATCTTGACGCCAACCAATAATTCAACTGTCACAACGCGAAACATTTACATTGAGGCAACGGCGAGCGCTCCCCGCGGCATAAGTCGACTTGAGTTTTACATTGATGAAACACTTATCGCCACGAGCTATGGCGAAAATTTCAATATTTCCGCAAAAATTCCCAACGCGATTTCAAAAGGATTTCATAGCCTTGTTGTCAGAGCCTTTGACGACATAGATAATAGCGAGCAGGATGAGCTCACCATAAATTTACTTGCCGAAAAGACGCCGCTTGAAGTAAACTTTGTTGAACCATATTCGGGCCAAGTCCTTACGCCGGATGATTTTCCTCTAAACATATCCGTACGCTTGTCTGATATCTCGGATATTAAAAAACTTGATTTCTTTTATGGCGAGAATGAGTTTAACGGCAATCTTATCGGCTCAATCGTCGGACTGGAACAGGAGAGCCACAGCATAAGTTGGAAGGCCATGCCGCGAATTGGCAGTTATAAACTTTGGCTTGGAGCGGTGGATATGAATGACCACGAGACAAAGAGCCCGGCGATCAATATAAGGGTGAAATGATTTTTTCCATAAAATAAAGTAGGAACAGAATATATTCTGTTCCTACTTTATTTTATGGCTTTACCCCTTGCTATTTTTTTATAGGCATAATGATGTAAAAATATTCATTTTCTTTGCCCTGGGCCGAAAGCAGGCAGGGATTGGTAGAGTCAACCAAGCTTAAGTTAATGTTATCGTGGCCGAGCGCGTTTAGGCCCTCGAGAAGGTATCGGTAATTTAGGGTGACACTGTTTTCCTCGCCGCTGACTTTGGCATTAAGCCTTACCCGGTTCTCACCTCTTTGCAGGTCGCTGGACATAACAACGATCTCATTATCCGGCTTGAGTTCCATGGTGACATCAAAAAGTCCGGTTTTGGAAAAAAGGCTGGTTGTTTTAATGGCTTTAATTAAGTCGTCTTTTGATACCTGGGCTTTGGTTTTAAAATTTGTGGGCACAATCTGTGCATAATCAGGATATTGACCCTCAATAAGGCGCGAAACAAGTTCAATGCCGGCCAGGGTAAATACCACCTGATTCTCGGAAAAAGCGATCTCAATATTTTCCGGCGACTCCACTCCGTCTTTCAATAACGCGGTGATTCTCAAGAGTTCAGTGATTGTCCTTGACGGAACAATGGCGACGGCGTTTTCTTTGTTGGAGTCCTGGGCAAGGCTTAGAACAGACTCCCCCAGCCGGTAACTGTCTGTGGCCGCGACCGTGAGCTTGTGCGCCGCGCCCTCCCGGTTGAACTCCAAATAAACGCCGGAAAGCTCGGGCCTTGACTCGTTGAGCGAAGCGGAGAACACGACCTGGCCAAGCGCCCTCTTGAGACCGTCTACCGCGCAATTGTATTTTTTTATTTTATTAATCTTGGGGATCAGGGGAAACTCGGAAGCGGGCATGCCTTTTATTTTCGTGTTGTAGTTGGCGCATTTGATATCCATGTTCTCGTCCGCGACCTCAATGTTCACGGTCTCCTTGGGCAAAAGATTAACGTAGTCGGCAAAAAGCCTTGAAGGAGTGGTGAACTCTCCGCCTCGCTCAATTCTTCCGCGTATGAAACAGTTTATCGCCAACTCAAGGTTCGTTGTTGAGAGCTCAAGATTTTTATCTTTTATCTTTATAAGCACGTTGTTAAGTATCGGCAGGTTTATGTTTTTTGAAGTAATGTGGCTTACAATATTCAACCCCCTGGATAAATTTTCTTGGGTGCAGGAGAATTTCATAAAAACTTTTTGTTGTTACTAATTATTATTTAATT
>JAHJFT010000010.1 GCA_018824325.1 Patescibacteria group bacterium | reverse complement strand
CGAATCTATTATCATGGTCACCTCATTCTTTTTCGCAAAATCAGTTATAAATTTTAAGTCAATAATTCTCAAAAAAGGATTTGTTGGAATTTCTGAAAAAAATAAAACCGTATTCTTTTTTATATATTTTTTTACATATTTCAGTTCATCAACGGGTATTGCCGATGTCTCTATGGAGAGCGTAGGGAGAATTTTGTCCATAAACTTTTTTGTGTTTCTGTAGCAATCGTCAGTATACAAAATGTGCTCCCCTTTTTTCACCAATGATAAAATCGTCGTGGTGATAGCACTCATGCCAGATGAAAAAAGAAGTGCCCTGTCGGCATTTTCCAATTCTGCGATTTTTTCTTCTGCGGCGTGTTGCGTGGGACAGCCATATCTTCCATACTTTATCCCCTTCAGCTTTTTTTCATGGAAATCTACTATTTGTTGCGTATTTTCAAAATAATATGCCGCGGTCTGTTCAGTTGGAATCGTTACCGACCGATTTTGCCTCCGGTTTTTTCTTTCGCCACCATGAACGCATTTTGATTCTATCTTTTTCATTTCATTGCCTTATTAAAATTAATAAATTCATGATATTTCGGGTGCCTTAAAATGCATCGCGAGGTCCCATATTTTTTATAAAAATTATCAACTGATTTTAAAACTTTCTTCCTCATCGATTCTATATCGTTGTCAACGTCCCCATATAAATCTTGGGTTTCTAAGGCATATGCACACGTTAAAACCTTACCATCTGAACCTATACTTATGCCATTTCTCATATAAGCGCATTGATCACCTTCCGCCAATGTGCCCAACGGATAACTCGCCCCCGCATTGATTACAATGTCACTAGTTTTGTCATATTTATTCCAAGATTCAGATGCGGAGCCTATGTTAATTGGTTTATTTACTACAAATAAAATATCCTTTCCGCAAAATTCCTTTATTTTGTTAACTTGATCATAATTTTCATTATTTAAAACAAGATTAATGGCCAAAAAAGTAATTCTGCAACCATCAAATGTATAAATTTTTTTTCCATAAACTCTTCTAATAACTTCAATGTTTTCCATTAAGTTTTTAAAGGAGCCTTTTTTGTCAACAAGACTGTCATACTCGTCCTCCTTAAGCGTATCAAGATTTATTACCAACGTAGCATTGTTTTCAGCGAGGAATAAACCAAGTTCTTGGTTCAACATGCTGCCATTGGTAAAAATATAGGGAATTAATTCAATTTTATTTATAAATTTTACTAGCTCCCTGAAATTCTTATTTATAGTTGGTTCTCCTTCGCCGGCTATCACTACAACCCTCGCCCCAAGATTTTTGCATTTTAGAATATAGCTCTTGATTTTTGACAATTCCAAATGGCCTGCCTTATATTTTCTGCGCCTATTGCAGCATTTTATGCAATTATAATTACACTTAAAAGGCAAATTTAACATTATATAGTCAATTTCTTTTGTACCGAGCTTCTGCCCTTTGTCCAAATACGGGGCTGAACCCCTTAAGGTCAAATGATGAGCCATAATTTATTAGAGTCTTTATCTCTAATCATTTTAAGCACAGAAGTTAATAAAAATCAAATCAGACAGCGCATGATTTCATCAAAAAAATTATTATAAATTTATAAATTACAACTTATTTGCCCTCTGCCGCAATCTTCTCTGTCCAAAATAAATAAACAAACCTAAGACAAAATACATTAACCCTAAAAATATCCAATGAAAGTTAGGCACCTCAAGCTGGGCAATTTTAAATGTTGAAAAAATTTCCGTCACCTTAAGCATGTATGTAAGAATAATCCATGGCAGCCAGGAAAAAACCTGGCCCAGGGCAATCCAAATACAGCCGAGGAGGGCCGCGCCAAAACCGAGCGCCATGGTGAGCGGTATGGCCGAGAGAATCAATATGTTGGCGAGCGGGGCAATTAGCGAAAACCGGCCAAATTGAAAAAGAATGAGCGGCGTGGTCAGCGCGATCGCCGAAAGCGTGGAGCACAGGGATTCTTGAAATCCAAGGGTTTTTGGAACCTTCTCAAACCAAGGACCGATGAGCGGCGAAAGATAAACCAGGCCCACGGTCGCTAAAAACGAAAGTTGAAAACCGGCGTCAAAAACCAAGACCCAGGGATTTTGCAGGGACATGAACGCGGCCGTGAAAATCAAAACATTAAAAATTTTTGAAGCGCGGCCGACCTGTTTGGCCAAAAGCACCAAAATACCCATGATGCCGGCGCGCACCACCGAAGGCGACGCGCCCGTAAAAATCACGAAAATCACAATCGCCAAAACTACCATGGGAAAGGCTTTTTTTCGCGGCAAACCCAGACTGTAAGCAATGATTAAAAACACGGCCGAGACAATGGTGATGTTATAACCCGAGATGGCGATGATGTGCGTCACGCCGGTGGCTTGAAAATTATCCAAAACATCCTGCGGCAGGCCGCTTCGCGCGCCGTAAAGAAGTCCGGCCAAAAAACTTGCCTGCGGCTCCGGAAAAATTTGATTGGTCACCTCGGCAAAATGGTCCTTAACTCCATAAATCGCGGCAAGCGCAAAATTTCCCTTGTCTTTTTCAACCAATTCAATCGCGCCGCGCGGGTAACACAGCGCGAATATTCCATCCTTGGCCAAATAAAGGTCATACTTAAAATCTTCAATCGGTTCGGGCTCTACGATTTCACACTCCACCTCAATCAAATCTCCGTATTCAAATTCCGGAAAAAGTCCGGCGCTGACCAACGCCTTGCCAGATATTGTTTTCGCCTCGGGCGCGGCCATTTGCTTGGCCTGCACCGTGTATCTGATTTTATCCTGCTTCTTTTCCGGCTCGGCCACGACCACGCCCTGCCAAGTAATCTGCTCGCCGTAATAATGCTGAATTTTTGCCTGGTCAAACTCGGGCAAACTGAGCTCAAATCTCCAAAAGCCCAAAACAAAAAACACGACCGCTAATAAAACGAGCCGCGTCTTTTTCTTTTTCCAAAAAATATTTAAAAAAAGCAAACCAATGAAAGCTAGGCTAAGCGGGATCCACCAGATAATCCTGACTTGCAAAAACGATTCCGCGATAATGCCCAGGATAAAAGCAAAGCAAACTGATAAAAAAATCTTGGATTTTGAATTTGCGATTCGTTCTAGCATGCGTAAGGGTTATTCTTTCTGGAGAATTAACTCCAGGATTTTGTGTGTATGTTCCTTGGGCGCCGCATCTACTCTTTCAAATATTTTTTTTCCTACCATGCGAAAATCGGAAACAAGACGCATAACATCGCTCTCGGTCTGGCTGTAATCAATATTCCCCTCACGGTCGGTAATTAAAAGATTAAAATGGATAAAAAGATAGCCACCTTTTTTCAAAGTCCTATAAACTTCTTTAAACGCCTTCTCTTTATCCAAATAATGAATAACGTTTATCATAAAAAATGCCGCTACGCTCTCGTCCGTAAATTCCAGACTCTCCGCGTCCTGCTTCGCGAATCGACAATCCGGATGTTCGACCTTCGCCGTCTCAATTTCATCCTCGGATATATCAATGCCCACCACATTAATTCCCTTGGCCCGAAAAACAGCCGTATGCTTGCCCGAGGCGCAACCGATGTCCGCCAGCAACCCTTGAAAATTATTTTTCAATAAAAAATCGGCAAACCTTTCTGCGTAGTCAATCGGATGCGCTTCCCAATGTTTGCCTTTTTTATATTTCTCGAAAAGCACTTTTTCTTTCATAAGAAGAACAAATCAAAAATATATTTTACCCAAAAAAACTCACATCCTCCTGCCCATT
>JAHJFT010000115.1 GCA_018824325.1 Patescibacteria group bacterium | reverse complement strand
TCTTGACCGATGCTGCCAGCTCTGGTAAGGTTGACAGGCTTGTGGGACTTAAGGAGAACGTCATTATCGGCAGACTGATTCCCACGGGAGAAAGGGCAAGATTGGAAGAGTAATGCCAACTATAAATCAATTAATTAGAAAAAAACGAATTTCAAAGGCTAAAAAGACCAAAACACCGGCCTTGCAGGACTTTTTCAACTCCAAAAAAAGAGTCGTGCGCCATTTTCCTTCCCCGTTTAAAAAAGGAGTTTGTTTGCAGGTAAAAACACAAACGCCTAAAAAACCGAACTCGGCTTTGCGGAAAGTGGCTAGAGTGCGCCTTTCCAACGGCAGAGAACTGACCGCTTATATTCCGGGTGAGGGGCATGGTTTACAGGAACATTCGGTAGTTTTGGTGAGAGGCGGTAGAGTAAAGGACTTGCCCGGGATTAAATACACCATTGTACGTGGTAAGCATGACCTAATGGGGGTGGAGAAACGGCAATCCTCTAGGTCTATTTATGGTCGGAAAAGGGAAGTTAATGCTGGAGGCATGCTAAGGAAGTAAAATGAGATCCGGACCCATCAGAAAAGAACCAAGGCCGGGTGATCCTATTTTTAAGTCTAAATTAGTGTCAAGGGTGGTCAATTTAGTAATGCAGGAAGGGAAAAAAAGCGTAGCAGAGGGCATTGTATACGGGGTAATTGACCAGCTTGCTGAAGACAAGAAGCAGGCGCTGGAGTTGTTTGAAGGCGCCATAAAAAACGTGATGCCCAAAACAGAGGTACGGAGTAGAAGAGTAGGCGGGGCTACTTATCAGATCCCATCTCCCGTAAGGTATGACAGGTCCGAGGCTTTAGCTGTACGTTGGTTGATTAACGCAGCCAGAAAAAAGAAAGGCAAACCGATGGAGGAAAAGCTGCTGGAAGAAATTAAAAACGCAGCGCAGGGCGTAGGAGACGCCATCAAAAAGCGTGATGACGTGCACAAGATGGCGGAAGCTAACAAAGCCTTTTCCCATTTCAAATTTTAAAAGTGGCTATGGCTTCCGACTCAACTATTACCCGAGAATATCCGCTGGACAGATTCCGAAATATCGGAATTATCGCCCATATTGATGCAGGCAAAACTACAACTACCGAAAGCATTCTTTATTACACCGGTAAAACTCATAAGATAGGTCATATTGATGCGGGCAATACGCAGATGGACTGGATGGAGCAGGAACGGGAGAGGGGTATCACGATTACTTCGGCGGCCACCACTTGTTTTTGGGAGGATCACAGAATCAACATTATTGATACTCCCGGGCATGTGGATTTTACGGCGGAGGTAGAGCGGTCTTTAAGAGTTTTGGACGGTGCAGTAGTAGTTTTTGACGGGAAGATGGGCGTGGAGCCTCAAAGCGAAACCGTCTGGCGCCAAGCCGATAAATACCACATCCCTAGACTTTGTTTTATTAACAAAATAAATCAGATCGGCGGCGACTTTTATAAAAGCGTGGAATCTATCAGAGAGAAGCTTTCACCTCATACTTTTCCTTTGGTTTTGCCGGTTGGTTTTGAAAAAGATATTACGGGGGTGGTTGATCTGGTTCGGATGAAAGCATTAGTCTACCAAGATTACCAGGCCGATCAGCTTGAAGAACAGGAGATTCCGGCGGACTTAGCAGAGAAAGCTAAAAAATACAGATCGGAATTAGTGGAAAAATTAGTGGAATTTGACGACCCTGCGATGGAACGTTATCTTAATTCCGGTGATACTTTTACTCCCGAAGAACTAAACCCCCTGCTTAGAAAAGCCGTGATCAGCGGTCAATTTTATGGAGTATTGGGTGGGGACGGTAGAGGTGTAATTGTACGGACTATTTTGGACGCGGTGGTAAGATATTTACCATCACCATTGGACATTCCCGCTATTCCCATACAGGGGTTGGAAGGAGCAGACACTTTAACGGCTGATGAGCACGGGCCTTTTGCTGCGCTGGCCTTTAAAATTCAAACGGATCCTTACGTTGGCCGACTCACTTTTATTAGGGTTTATTCGGGGAAAGTGGCCGCCGGTTCGTATATTTATAATTCCACTAAAGGTAAAAAAGAACGCTTAAGCCGGATTTTGCTGATGCATGCTAATCACCGGGAAGAACTCAAGGAAGTAAAGGCCGGTGAGATTGCTGCCGCGGTGGGTTTGGCGGAGACTATTACCGGAGATACTTTGTGCGACGAGAAACATCCGGTCTTGTTGGAGGCCATTAGTTTTGCCGAGCCGGTAATTGGCTTGGTCATTGAACCAAAAACTAAAACTGATCGGGACAAATTAGGCGAATCACTCAAGAAGTTTTTGGAGGAAGATCCCACGCTTAAGGTGAAAACGGACCCGGAGACTGCGCAGACTTTGATTTACGGCATGGGTGAGCTGCACTTGGAGATTATTGTTGACAGGCTTAGACGCGAATTTAATGTGGAGGTCAATACGGGTAAGCCGCAGGTTGCTTACCGGGAAACTATCAGGAGAACAGTGGAAAAAGAGGGCAAATACATTAAGCAATCAGGCGGTAGAGGCCAGTACGGTCATGTGTTTATTAAAATGGAGCCGATGGAAAGAGGTAACGGTGTGGAATTTGCCAATAAAATTGTGGGGGGCTCTATTCCCAAAGAATATATTCCGGCAGTGGAAAAAGGAGTCAAGGAAGCTTCAGAATCGGGAGTGCTGGCAGGCTATCCTGTAGTTGACGTGAAGGTAAGTTTGTTTGACGGTTCTTTTCATGAGGTAGACTCTTCTGAAATCGCCTTTAAGATTGCGGCTAGTGAAGCGTTTAAGGATGCCCAACGGGCGGCGGATCCGTATTTATTGGAACCTGTGATGAAAGTTGAAGTGATTGCGCCGGAGGATTTTATGGGCGACATTATCGGCAACCTTTCCGGTAGACGGGGTCAAATAGAGGGGACAGAAATACGTGGTACTGCCAGGGTGATCAATGCCAAAGTCCCGCTTTCTGAAATGTTTGGTTATGCCACGGATTTACGCGGAATGACACAGGGCAGAGGCAGTTTTACTATGGAACCAAGTCATTATGCTGAAGTGCCGGCAAGTGTAGCGGCGGTAATTTGCAAAAAGCCTTGATTTTTAGCGGGGAATTTGCTTAACTATGCAGGCTAAAGTCGAAAAATTTTAAGAAAGGATCTATATGGCAGATTTTGTTAGAACTAAACCACACGTGAATGTGGGGACCATGGGTCACGTTGACCATGGAAAAACCTCTCTTACCGCCGCTATCACTAAGGTTCTGGCGGACAAGGGTGGTGCTCAATTTAGAGCGTATGACACTATTGATAGTGCGCCGGAGGAGAAAGCCCGGGGGATTACCATTAACATTGCGCACATTGAATACGAAACGGACAAGCGGCACTATGCGCATATTGATATGCCGGGTCACGCCGACTATATCAAGAACATGATTACCGGTGCTGCGCAAACTGACGGTGCCATTTTAGTAGTTTCCGCACCGGATGGTCCTATGCCTCAAACCAGAGAGCATATTTTGCTGGCAAAACAAG
>JAHJFT010000082.1 GCA_018824325.1 Patescibacteria group bacterium | reverse complement strand
CAAAAAAATGATGTGCCAGGGCGCGCCCGAAAAAATCCTAACCGCCGAAACAATGAAAAAAGTTTACGGAGAAGAAGTGGCGCCTTACAAACATAGATTCAAATAATATAATTTTGACTTTTGATTTTTGAATTTTGAGTTTAAATTATGATTGAAATTCTCCAATATCCTTTCATGCAACGCGCCATTTTGGGCGGCATGATTTTGGCTCTGCTTCTGGCTTTTATGGGCATTTTCGTGATTCTCCGACGCATGGCCTTTTTCGGCGACGGCATTGCCCACGCCTCTTTGGCCGGCATTGCCATCGGCCTGCTCGCCGCTTACAATCCCCTGATCGTGGCGATCGGCTTCGGCGTGGCGCTCGCCATTGTTATTTTTTATCTTGAACGCAAAACAACCCTGTCGTCCGATGTTATCATCGGAATTTTATTCACCGCGTCAATGGCCCTGGGCGTGGTTTTGATTTCCCTGAAAAACGGCTACCAGCCCGAGCTCATCAGCTTTCTTTTCGGCAATATCCTGGCCATCAAAACATCTGAACTTGTTTTAATGTCCGGCTTCGCCATTTTGGTAATGATTTTTTTGATATACTTTTACCGACAAATCGCCTACATCACTTTTGACCGCGAGGGCGCGCGCGTTTCCGGCGTCAACACCGAGGTTCTGGACCTGATTTTTTACATCGCCCTGGCCGTGGCCATTGTCCTGGGCGTGAAAATCCTGGGCATTGTTCTGGTATCCGCCCTGCTGATTATTCCGGCGTCCTGCGGCAAGCTAGTCGCCGGCTCGTTTAAAAATCTGGTCATGGCGAGCGTTATTTTCGCTGAAATCACGGTTCTCGGCGGAATCGGAACATCATACGCGTTTAACTTGCCCACCGGCGCGATAATTATCTTATTTGGCACGGCCTTATTTTTCTTGATATTATTCGGCCGCAAACTCTTTGGCATAAAATCCTAAAACCGCAAACAAAAAAAAATAGGTCAGCAAATGGCCTATTTTTAATTATTCCAAATCTCTAATCTTTGATCTTTGATTAACTGATTCACCGGTCAACCGATTAACCGCCCTACCCCCCAAACATCAACAACCCAGGTTTAAATATTAAGAGTATTCCGAGAATGAGGATGATTATCCCCCCGATCAAATTTGAATATCTTGAATATTTGGCGTTAAGACCGGCCATTTGCAAAGTAAGCATGGCCGCGACAAACACCACCATGTCATCAAACATAAAAACAAATATATACCCCGCCAAATAAAGATAGTACTGCCATGCCGGCAAATTACTCAAAGACAAAATACCCGTGTAAATCGCCGGAAGTCCGGCCGAACAGACAAGCTCTATCAGATTGACGGCAAAGGCGATTAAAATAATTCCGCCGAGAGCAATGAGCAATTTTTTGCCCAAAGCCACCTCTTTTAAATACTCCATGATTTTCCGGCGCGTGGGCGAAGACGTGACTTTACAAACACCGTCGCGGTTTGTCCAAAATTCGCGCAAATAATATATTCCCGCGCCCATGGCCACGACTCCGATGAGTATTCTGACCCAGAATAAAAATCCCAAAAACAAGAAAATATTCAGCCACGCCGACAAAAACAAAAAATACACAAAACCGGACGCCGCGATAAATACCATGCCCAAAATCCAACGCCGACGCATGCTCGGCACTCCCAAAAGAAGACTGATTAAAAATACCAACACCCACATGGCGCACGGATTAAATCCGTCCAAGACCGCGATAATCAAAGTGAGCACGGGCAATGAAAAATCCTTAAGATTCACCTCGCCGAACAACGGAACATTAATTTTTTCCGGAACTACCCCGCCAACCAACCACGGTTCTTCTTGGCCCATGCCTGCTTCCGGATTTGCCGTCCCCGGCGCCTCGACCGCGGTTTCCAATCCCTCATGGTCCGGCGGACCGCCCACGATCATGGCCACCTGGTCTTCACACCGGTCAATATGGCAAATTTCAATCAAATGCCTTATTTCCTCACCCGTGGTTTCTTCGCTCTCATATCCATTGACGACCTGATTGCCGACAATGGTCATGGGCACGGCCGAGGTGCTAATGCCCGAAGCGCGGGCTAGCTGCGATAAAATCTCCTGCGCGTTTTTATCGTGCCACACTTCATGACGATGGATATGAATATAATCAAGCTCTTGCTCCAGCTTATCCAAAAGCATCTCTTCCTTGGCGCAGTGCGGACAACCCTCGCCGTAGAAAAAATAAACCTCAACAACATGGTCCTGCGCCTGAACCGGAATCTGAAAAATAAAAAAGCTTAAGATAAAGACCAAAACGAAAATCTTTGCCAAAAAATTCATAGTTTTTTTTCAATGGCGATTGCCTTGCCGCGGACAAGCGCGGAAATTATTTTTTTATGGCCCGAAGCCAATATGCGCTGAATTGTCGGCCGTGAGGTTTTCATCTCTTTGGCCACCTCTTCCTGCTCCATGCCATTAAGATGTCTCAATCGCAAAGCCTCCATCTCCTCATAGCTTAAAGACTCTATCTCAAGCATGGACATGGGAATGCCCTGCGGCTTAAAAAACACGGCCCGCGGGCTGAATCTGACTCTGCGTCTTAATCTTGGTCGCACCATATTAGAATTATTATATAAAATTATCTTAAATAAAACAAGGCGGCCGTATAAACCACAAACGCCCTGCGGAGCCCCGTACCTCCCGCCGTATGGCGAGATGGTGCGTGCGTAAAAACGGCCTCCTTATTTTTTTGTTTGGTCCTCGTCCGGATAATCCGGCTCCACCGGCGACCTGGACCACGGGCACCATCTTGAAAACCATCCCTGGCCCCTGCCGCGGCCCATACCATATCCTCGGTCTTGACCATAGCCTCGGCCCGCGCCTTGTCCCGCGCCCGGCCTATTGTCCGCACATGGACCAATACCGCGTCCGGTCATTGGACCTTGTCCTTGAGGACCTGTTCCATTAAATCTTGGCATATATTCATGTTAATTTAAGGTTAATTAGCCGACCTTTGAGTTATGAGCGTATGCTCATTATCACTATAACACAGCCAAAATATCCTGTCGAGGCCCCCCTCGAAAAAACGAAATACGAAAAGCGAAATACGAAATGCAAAAAATGTGGCCATTGCGAGGAGTCCCGATCGCAATCGGGACCACGCCCCGACTATCGTCGGGGCTCGCAATGACCACATTTTTGCTCTTTTTTGTTTTTTGTTCTTTTGTTTTCTTGTCATTCATCCCAAACAATCGTGGGCTCGCCGTCATCCACAGCGTGGCTAATGCTCTGTTCATTTTCCAATTCCACGCGCTCCAGCAAATTTTCAGGAATTTCCTGCAAAAACACGGACGCTTGGTTAAAAATCAAATTATCATAGCCCGATGTCAAAGGATATGTCAGATAGAGCTGGTCCGCGGCGCGCGTCGCGGCCACGTAAAAAAGCCGGCGCTCCTCTTCCAATCCCCCTCTCTCTATCAAGGCGCGCTTGTTGGGAAATCCCTGGTCCGTAAGATGCATCACAAAAACCACGGGCCATTCCAAACCCTTGGCCTGATGGATGGTGGAAAGAATAATATTTTCATCATCATATTCAGTCTGCTCCTGGCGCAAAACCCCAAAATCGTCATACAAACTGATTTCGTTCAGAAACAAAGACAAATCTTTATACTGCTCGGCAAACACGGCCAACTGTTCCAAATCCTCGGCCCTGTCCCGCCAATTCGGATATTGGCTTTCTAAATACTTTTGATACTCTGATGCGTTCACCGCGCGAATAAGACTTGCCGGCAAATCATCACTTTTTATGACATCTTGCCAAATACTAAGAAAATTTCGCCATCCAGACTGCGCCCGTTTTTCCAGTATCTCACCAGCCTTGAGCGCCGCGACTTCGGCCGGCTCGTTCAGGCCGCGCGCTGCCGCGTAAATCTTGGACGCCGCGACCGGCCCAATGCCGGTCTGCATGCTAAGCGCCCTTTGCCAAGCCGCCTCATCGAGCAAATTTTTATAAATTCTTAAATACGACAAAACGTCTTTGATATGCGCTCGTTCAAAAAACTTGACCCCGCCGCGGTATTCGTACGGAATATCGCGCTTAACCAATTCCACTTCAAGCTCCTGCGAATGATGGGACGCGCGGAAAAGCACGGCTATATCATTCAAATTAATTCCCTCATCGCGAAGCTCCAAAATCATCTGCGCGATATATTCGGCCTCCTGCCGGCCCGACGCCGCGGGCACCAGGCTTGGTTTTACAAACTGTTTTTTGATACTGCGAAGCTCCTTGGGAAACTGGTCAATGTTTTTTTCAATAATCGTATTAGCCAAATCCAAAATCTCCGGAGTGGAACGATAATTGGTTTCCAGCCGAAAAGTCTTCGCCCCGGGATAAATTTTCGGAAAATCCAAAATATTTCTCAAATTGGCCGCACGAAACGAATAAATGCTTTGCGCGTCATCTCCAACCACCAAAATATTTTTATGATGCTTGGCAAGGCTCGTCACGATCCGCGCTTGAATCACGTTGGTGTCCTGATATTCGTCCACCAGAATATATTGAAAGCCTTGGCTCAATTTTTCACAAAACGCCGAATCTTCACGCAGGAGTTTTGACAGGTTCAAAAGCAAATCATCAAAATCCATGGCATTGGCCTGACTTTTCTTTTTTTGATAAAGCACGGCCACGGCTTCAATGTCATTGATAAGCTCAAGGTGATTAGGATGCTTCGTCCCGACCGTGTGGCTGATTTTTTCCAAAGAATTGCCCGAATAGCTGATAATATTTTTCAAAACAGCGGGCGAGGGAAATCGCCTCATCTTAGTATCAATATTCAAATCCTTGACGCAAATCTTAATTATGCCCTTGGCGTCCTCTTCATCCAAAATGGTAAAATTACTTTTAAAACCCGCGCGCGCCGCGTACTTGCGCAAAATACGATTGGCCACCGAATGGAACGTCCCTCCCCAAAGGCCTTTAGGATAATGCCCGAGCAGCGCCTCGACCCGCGAGAGCATCTCCTTGGCCGCTTTGTTGGTAAAAGTAAGCAATAAAATCCTGTCCGGCGACGCGCCGCGCTCAATCAAATGCGCCACCCGATAAACAATGGTGCGCGTTTTTCCCGAACCCGCGCCCGCCAAAACCAAACACGGCCCGTCGGCGCCGCGCACCACCGCAAGCTGCTCCGGATTAAGTTCTTTTTCATAATCAATAACCGCGTTCCGCGATGCGGTATTTTTTTTAATCACGTATTTTGTCATGATTTTATAATTTTCCAAAAATCGTTCGGCGTGAGAATGGGAATATTTTTAAAACTTTTTAAATCAAGCAAATGCTTATCGCTGGAGATGATGTAATCAACCTCTCCGGCCAAGGCTGCTTCTAAAAATTTATTATCCGCCGAATCCTCGCACACTTCTTCAATTTGAACTTGCGGCAAAACCAAATGCCCGGGCCGCAAAATCTTGGCGTTGACTTTATTAAAATATTTTTGCTTGGCTTTGATATTGGACAAAATCCGGTCAATTTCTTTTTTTATTGCCTCGGTCCAAACAAAAATCAACTCTCCTCGGGCAATCATATTAATAATCTGGGCCGAGGCGCTGTTTGGATTATAATAAGTCGCAATAAAAAGATTTGTATCAACCGCTACTTTATATTTCATAGTACGCCCATTTTAGCATTTAGAGACAATTTTAACAACGAGTAGGGCCTCCTTTTTCAGATACTCCCTCGCCCGGCCGTGGGTCAAGCCGACAAAAAGTTCCGGGGGTGGCAACTGAACCTCGGGGAAGAATGTAGAGACATGTCTAGCTCCTGAGAGCGAATTTGCCACCCCCGGAACTTTTTGTCCCGACGTAACGTCGGGGGCGCCGCCTGTCCTCCGTAGTCCCGACTCGTCGGGACGAAGGAGGAGAGGCGAAACCCAAGTCTAATTGTGAATATAATATTTATTAGTAGGAGCATTGTTTATTTGTGGGACGTGTTTATGGCTTCTTTGGGGCGGGTGTGAAGTTTAGCTAGCTCAGAATTTGAGAAATAAAAAAACCCTGAGCCAACGCTGTATTTAAACAACAAGGCTCAGGGTGCAGATTTTCACAAAAGATCAGATGAGATTTGAAGCCTTCTTAAGCTCATCCTTTGCCGCTTCAAGCTTAAGCGTATAAAGATACTCTTCAGCCTCGCCCAGATGGGCAAAAAGACGATTCATGGGTCTAAAGCTGAATCCTCGATCATCCAAAATTTTATGCAGACGTTCTCTAAGGTCTCCAATGTTCGCGCCCAAATCGCTGGACCGGCCTATTGACCAGTCCATATTTCTCTTGCTTTTATCCACATCCAGCTCATCAAGTATGAGCGTGACCTTGAGAATGATTTCCTCAAGATGAAACTGCGCTTCTTTGAACCGGAGTGAATTCCTGACGACGAGCAGCCTGGCTTTTGCGGCCGCGTAATCGCGCGCTCGGGCAAAATCATACGCCTGTGCCAAATCTCGCAGCGCGTGATAGCGCGTTTTGGTGAACGGCGCGACCGTGATATTTTGGAACTCGGCAATATTGCACCTCAACCACTGCAGCAGCCGGGGCATGGGTTCGCTCGTATATTCGTGCGGCGCTTTCATGAGCGGTCGCTCCAGGGCCTGGCAAAAACGGTAATCAAGCATCTTACAAAGCGTCAAATGCTGGTCGCGCGCCGCAATCAAATGAACCTGGTCGCGGTTAATGAACTCGCTAATGCCCGGCATCTCCAAGAGCCTGAAAATCAGATTCTTCATGCCGGTGGCAAGCTGATTGCACATAACCGACGGATTGACCCGGCCCAAAGAGTCTTCCGGTTCCGACGAAAGCTCAATAAAATCATGCGCCTCCGCCTTAAAAAGATTTCTCTTGCGCTCCAGGGATTGGGCCAGCTGTTCCAGGCACGCCTGAATATCAAATTGCCGCCTCGGGCTTAACCGGCAGTAATTTAACAGCATCTCCAAATAAAGACGCGCGCTGTTTATATTGAGCGTGACATCACGCACCTCGCCCCCGTGCCACTCGTTTCCGTATTTAAACCTGATTCTGGAACGGCCGCGAATGGCGCTAAAAATACCGTGCGCGTGAATCTGGTACTTGCGCCGGTCCGGATTTTGCGGATCACGCCGCGAAATAAGAATCGCGCCGTCGGGAAACTTTTTCCGAAAATCTTTTTCCGCCTTGTTTCGCGCCGCGCGTTGTCGGGGCAAAATCGCGTAAAGCCTACTAGAACCCAGCTCCTCAACATTTAAGCTAGCCCAGCCATATCTTGTGTTTAGCCTCTTTCTCATTGCTTTCCTCCATATATTAAGTTGTGAATGTCCGAGATAATTTATTTAAACATAAAATCAGGACTAAGTCAAGCCCCGATTTTTATATTTTTACTTCAAATACTTTGCCTTATTCTCCACATGCTCGTCATGGGTTTTTGAATAGATAATGTCCCCGTCTTCAGTATTTAAAAAATAATAATAATCATTGGTTGTAGGATAAATTGCTGCTTCAATTGCTTCGGCCCCGGGGTTTGAAATCGGGCCCAAGGGCAAACCCGGATATTTATATGTGTTGTACGGCGAATCAACCTGCGTATCTTCAATTGACGGGCGCGTGGTTTTTTTGCCGGTCACGTAATTGACCGACGCGTCCGACTGAAGCGGCATGCCCATGTCCAGCCTTTTCCAAAATATATCCGACACCATTTTTCGCGCTTCCAAACCGGACATCTCTTTTTCAATAATGCTCGCCATGGTAATCACCTCAAAAACGCTCTTGCCCTGGCGCGCGATTTCCTCGCGCCATTCGGGTTCTAATTTCTTGTCAAAATTTATAAGCAGGCGCCTGACCGCGTCTTCGGCCGTGGCGTCCTTGTAGAATTTATAAGTGTCCGGAAAAAGATAACCTTCAAGTGAAACATAGCCCGGCTTGTCCCCTAAAAAATCAAACTCCGCCTTCCACGCTTCAGCCGGATTTTTTTGACTCAAAGGACGGTAATCAACGCCCGGCTGTCCGGCTTGCTCAAAAATTTCCTCGGCCTGAAACATGCCCATCTCCTCAAATTTAAACGCCGCGTCCCGCAAATTCCAGCCCTCAATAATCGTCACCCATGTCTCGGTGGCTTCGGCCAACGTCAAGGTATTGCAAATCGTCATCATGCTCATGCCCGGCTTAAGCGTGAACTCGCCTATTTTAAAATCCGATTCATGGCCCATAAACCAAACATGGGTATTAAAAATAAAATCGCTTTTGATAATCCCGGCTTCATCAAGGCGGTCGGAAATCTGTGCGGCGCTTTCTCCGGACGAAATAACAAATTCCTGACCCGCGGCCGCCTCATCCGGCGATATCAAAAAAAACTGATTAAAAAAATAACCAGCCGAAATAACAGCGATTATAACGCAGACAGAAGCGATTGAGACGATTATTGATATAGCGCGAACCATAATAAATCAAATCCTAAACTCTAAGCACAAAATCCAAAACAATATTAAATGCGCAAAATTCAAAATTCAAAACACTTAATTTTTTTTGGTAATTGGTCATTGACCATTGGTCATTTTTATAAATATTCCTCCTATCCCTTCTCCTTTATCTGGTCAACAATTTTTTTAATATCTTCCGGCTTATTTTCCTATTTCCTTACTTCAAAAACCTGATAAAGCGCGTCTTCTCCGGCATCATAATAATCCGGCACCAAAGCTGACTCCACCACCTCCATGCCCAGATTTTTAATATCCTGCTCATGCCTCTCAATCAGGGCGCGTGAATCCGGCCGAAGATGCATGTCAAAATATACCGGCTTGCCGCGCCGCGCCGCCTCTTCCTTGATGCGGAAAATTGTTTCTTTTAAAAGCTGCCAGCCCAGGCCTTTGCCCCTAAGCTCGGGCGTAACCGCAATATCATCAAGATAAACACAGGATTCGCCCTCATCAGTCTCATCTTCATAAGCCACGGTATAGCCAAACGGGCTTTCATTTTTGTCTTTTCCCCGCTTACCCCAAAGCGCGACCGAATACTTTAAACCTTCTTTATTCTTTAACTCATCAATCATTTCCGCGCCGCGTGCCAGTTCCTCCTCATACACTTGTGATTCCAAATCAGTTACCCAATCAAAATCTTGGGGCAAAAGTGCGCTCGGCCGAAAATCCTTAAGCTCAATCTTTCTTTCTTTTTTCTCTTTCTTTTTAATTTCTTGTTTTTCCGCGGCCCTTTCCCAAACAAGTTTGACGCTTGTTTCTTCAGCCTCAAGAAAATACCCGTCCAGCCGATTATTCACACCTCCAAGTTTTGTGTATTCAGCCCCGGCTTCCTCCAGTTTGTATAATTCCTGCGCCGTGGGCAGATCGTTATTGGCCTTGCCCAGAACTATTCTGTGCGCTTTGATTGCTTTGGCATAATTTTTTAAATAATCAAAAAGCTCTTTGCTGAGGGCCTGGGGAAAATTTGATGAATAATGCGTGTTTGCCTCAATATTGTCAACCACGAGCGCGGTTTTGCCGTCTTCGTCAATGCCAAGCCATGTCCAGGCCGCGACCACGGGCTCCTGTTTTGTCTCGTCCCACACACTTATCACCTGAACGCCGAGGTCGGTGGCATAATCCGCAATCGTTGATTCAGCACCCATGTGCGCCGAATCAATGCAGATACAGCAGGGCGAGTAATTGCCCTGGTAAAGATCAATGTCCGGGTTTCTTGCCCACACAAACACGCTCATTTTACGGTCCTCAAGCTTACTCTTCTCCTTGTCCGCGCGCTCGGCAAAAAGCTCAGCCAAAGTGGCGCGGTCGGCTTCATAGTGATTAAACTGCTCTCCGATGCGCTCGTTAATCTCCTGGACCAAGGCTTCGGCCCGGTCCTTGCCCAAAGGCTCAAGAAGCAAACCAAGGCCGTCTCTAAATTCTGTGACGCGCCGCTCAAGCTGGGACAACCGCTTTTTAAATTCTTCTTTAGTTTGGCTGATTTTGGATTTAAGTTTAGAAAGCTCCACACCAGAAGGAGACTTTGAGGCCATGAGGTCATAATAATTTTGTTCCGCCCCAAGAAGCGCGGCCTGGCTTTGTTCCAGGCCCTGCTTAAGCTTGGTAAAGCCCGCGATTTCATCAACCAGCCTGTTCCACAAAGGCATTTTTTTGGTTTTTTCAAGCTTGGCTTTCATGCCTTCAAGCCCCCGGCTCATGCCCTGGGCTTTTTTTTTCATTGCCCTCAGCCCGCGCCTGTTCAATATCCCGCTCCATTTTTTTGATTTGCTGTTCCAGCTCTCCTGCGCTCTTGGGCATTGTTTCTATCTCCTTCATATCCTCGCGATACGGAGAAAGCACATCCTTTATTTGATGGCCATAACTTTCCAAAGTTTCGCCCAGGCGCACAATTGGAGACTGTATTTTTTCAGAAAATGAAACCGCTTCTCCGCCCTCGCGAAGCGTAAAATACCTGGTTTCCGAATAATTAAGAAACTCTTCCGCATTAATGCCCGCGTCATTAATTGTGCCAATGATTTCTTCATTTCGCTCAAAATCACGCAGTCTCTCCTGCATCAGCTCCCTGAATTCAAGGCTTTCCGGGTCCATTTCCGGATTGTCTTTTAAAATATCTTTTTTACTTTCAAAAAGAAATTGAATTTTTTCGCGCGATGCCTCATCAAATTCAGGATATTTTAAAACAAGCCGGCTGCCAAAGCGCGTGTTCCCGGCCAAAGCTTCCCCAAGAAAAGGTGCTTTTTCAATCGCGTCAAACAGCCTCCCGGGCACTAGTGTCGCGTTAAGCAACATCCCGTTCGTTAAAATTTAACTAATAATACAATAAATTAAGCATTTTTTGGTTGTACACGACTTGAATT
>JAHJFT010000081.1 GCA_018824325.1 Patescibacteria group bacterium | reverse complement strand
GTAATGATACGAGTATCTTAGAGCGTCAACCTTGGCGCTCTTTATTTTATTACTGGAATCGGTTGTCGGTTGTCAGGAATCGGTACAGAGGACAGAAAACGGAAAAAGGTATTTTATAATCATAATAACTGATTTCCATTTTCTGTTTTCAATACGGTTTTCCGATCTCTGATTTCTCTACTGACTTCTGATTTCTGGCAACTGATTTCAAAAACAAGCCCATCTGACAGAGCTTGTTTTTTTATTTTGGAAATTTATTTATTCACTTTTATATAACCATCAAATTTTGTCCAGTGCGAGAAACCTTCACGCTCCACATCGCATTCGTTAGTAATCCTACCGCTATAACATCCCGGCGTATCCCCGCAATCCCCATTACACCATCCCCAATTATCCAATACCTGGATGCGCGGGCGGAAAAAGCAGGCTGTGTCGGTTTGGCAGCCGTCGGTCGGTACATCGTCATTTGACGCCGGGGTTTGGTCAAATGAACATTCTGCCAAATCCTGGGACGCGCCGCAGATAAATGTGTGTTCAAATTGGAAATGGCCTTGAGTGCAGGCGGCCGGGTCATTGCCAAAATGAGCCGGCTCGGCTTCGCAAGAGCCGGTGCCGCCCGGACAGTCGGCATTTGTTTTACAGGTCAGGCCTTCAACTCCGGAACACTCTTTCACGCTGGTGCCGCAATAAGGCTTTTGATTTTTATACTTGCTTACCGTGGTGCTGTCTTTTGGACTGCCATCTCCCCAATCAATGGTTCGGGAAACAATGGGCATTTGGTCATGGTCGGCCCACGCGTAAAAACGCAAAGTGGTTTTAAGCTGGTCCTGGCCGGTCAACACGCCATAATACCAATTATTAAGATTGAACGCGTTAAGCTTGGCGGCGCGGCACGTGCCCGTCACTTGATCGCATTTTGTAAAATCAATCGCTGAAATTGTCGGTGGAGAGCCCTGGTCGCCGGTGTCTGTATTCTCTGTCTCTTCGTTAAAATTAAATCCAGCACCCAGCACGGATGAAAGATTAACCGGCTGGCAAGTACGCTCTTCGGCGCAATCGTTGTTTGTTTCGCAAGGGTTATTAAGGGCCTGAAATCCGTCTCCGCGCGTGCAAACCTTGTCCACATAACCGCGCACCCGCTCGGGCAGGCCGTAAGCTTCATTATATTTGTCAACGCAGGAAAGCGCGGTGGAGCACAGGGATTCATTGCCGTCGCATCTGACCCCGTTCATGACCCCGCCGACGCAGCGTTTCACGTCCAAACTGCAGCCCACGCCGCCGGTCAGGGAACAGTCGGTGTCGGTTTCGCACGCCCGGTCAATGCCCAGATACTCCCACACGCCTTTGCATAACTTGGTAGCGCTGTCGCAGTAAGACTCGCTCACGCAATCCGCGTCGCTGGTGCATTTTTCGCCGTGGTTAATACTTCCGTAGCATCGGTTATCCGTCTCCAATGGCCTTTCGTGCGCCTTCCAATTAATACACACGCCCTGGGCATTACACGCGGCATTGTTTTCGTATTTATCGCTACCACCCGGTTCTTCTACCGTCACCACAACCTCACCACCTCTTTTGTATTCACCGGCCGGCGGCAAATCGCCGGTAGAACAGCTGGCGTCGCGGCGCACGCTGTTGGCGCATTGCCAAGCTTCCACGTCGCTATCCTTGGTGCCCGCGTTTACCTTGAGGCAAAGCGGCTCTTGCGCTTGGCAAAAACTATCCGAAGAGGCGAATTTATAATTTTGCGTATTGTTGTCATAATCGCTGAATTCATACCACAAACAATTTTGTCCTTCAAAGATGCCGCCGACGCATTCAGGCAGGCTAAGGCAATCGCTTCCTTCGGTTTCACAGTCTTCATTGTCTTGGCACGGAATACTGTAAGGCCAGCTCCCGCTTGAGGGCTTGCAAATTTTTTCCTCGGCTCCGGGCAGCCAATAGAACAGTGACTGCACCTTGGTGAAAAGCTGGCGCAAAATGCCCAAGCCCTGTTCAAGCGTGGTGCGGTTTATTTTTGAAAATTGCTGGCCCGTGCCGCCGTTTTGGCCGCACTGGTCGCCGCAAGCCAGGGGCGAGCCGCCCAAAGTGTAGTTCTCGCCAAAATAGCTAAGGTCGGGCGTGCCGATTAAGCTTTGCGCCTTAAGATTATCGCCGGCAATCCAGGCAAAGGCGCCGGGCGAGGGCGCGCTAAGCGGCGGCTCAATGCTTTGGGCGCCGCCAAAGGGTGAAAATGTCTGGTCATAAGTGTATACCGCGCCGGCGCCAAAATTAAGCTTATAGCTGGTGGCTTGATACAGCCGGTCGGTATAGGCCTTGGCGTTTCCGGCGCCGTCAAGCACGCCGGCCAAAACCTGGCAGTTTTCCGCCAAATGAAAAATCACTTCAAAGTCCACCCAGCCATCATCATTTGAATCATCGCAGCCGGCGCTCCAAAAGCCGCGGAAATTGCCTTTTTCATCAAATACGGCGCGGATGGCGAAATAGTTGGCCGGGTCCTTGTCGTCCCAGGCGCAGGCTGAATTATATTTGGTGTAATTGGGAAATTTGACAAAAGTCGGCCTGACAAAGACGGGCGGAGCAGTGGACGGTACTTTGGTTTCTCCAAGATTCCAAGTGGTTTGCCAGGCGCGCCAGCCGTCGGCCAAAAATTCTTCGGTCTCGCGGCTTAAAATATTATTGCCGTCTTTGTAAAAATCATTGGTATGGCTGTTATACCCGTCGGGCCAATCACTATGTTCGGCTTTTACCACTTTGAGCTCAATGGCGATAATCTCGTCCAGATTAAGTTTTTCCGAAGGCAAAGCCGGCATCCAGCGTTCTTCATATCTTTCATCGCCTTCTCCGCCGTAAACCAATTCTTCATAATCGCCGCCGTCTTCATAATGGCCGGATTCCGGAGGATCAGTCAAAATGCCGGCCGGGTCTGCAAAGATTCTTCTCGTATAATAATCTCGCCAGTCTTCGGCCCAGTCGCCTTCCAATGGCGGCATCTCATCCCAGCGCGAGGTCAAAAGATAATCTTCAGCCTTGCCCATGGCCGGCGCTTGATTGCCCTTGGCATAAGCGCACCAATAGCGGCCCGTGTTTTCCGGGTTATAGCCCGCGTCCTGATAAAGATTATAAATATCCTGGCCGCCGGACAATATATATGAAGGATGCCAAGTGAGACAGGCGGTTTGAGTTTGGTCGGTATTAAGAGTGGTGCGCAAGTCCTTTTCCAAGCAACTGCCCTGCCAGCCGACAAAAGTATCCGAGCGCTCAAGCGCCTGGCAAGAGCCGCCGGATTTCATTGAACCGCAGGTCTGCTGATTATACGGGTCGTCGGACGGAATCTCATCATTGTAATCAATATCCGGTATGCAAGGCAGGCCGTTGCGCGGGCCGTTTAGGCACACGCCCTTTGGAGTGTTGGCCTCGTCTTTTGAATAATATTTCGTGACCGCGCCGTTTCCAAAAGTCAGTTTTTTGTATTCGCATTCGCAATCTTCATAAACCAGTTCATCCGCGTCGCGCACGCCGTCATTATTAAGATCGCGCCAAACCGCTTGTTCGCAAATATTGGCTCTTTTATAATCTTGGTGCGTTCCGCTCATGCGGCCGTCTTCCCACTGGGCCACGCCTGACGGGAATGGCGAGGTCTCTTCCGGATAAGCGCGGCAAGACGGACCAATTACTCTTTGCGCGTTATCGCCGGTTACAAGTTGGTTATATAACTCAATGCCGGTGTAACCCGCGGGCAGGGCGTCGCCGTTTACCGCGTGAATACACGCGCCCGGACTGCCCGCCTTAAAGCAGATGCCTTTATTGCCCAGGGCGTTAGTGGCGCCGCAAGCCGAACCTTGGGGGCTGCACGAAATTTCTTCTTTATAAACAAACCGAAGATCGGGCAATTCGGCGCCGGTTATTTCACTAAGATTAACCGGTTCAATCTCATCAATTGAGTAAAAATTAGGCATGGCATAGCCGGAAAAATCCCGACCCTCCCAGGAGACATCTCTTGAGGCGTACTCGGCTTGGGAAAGAACATCCCCTTGGTGTTCGCTGGTGATAAAATTGATGCACTCGCTTGATTCGCCGACTTGAGTATATTGATTGCAAAGCCCGAGATTGGTGCAGATTTTTTTGTAAGCGCTTGTTTCTTTGTCCCACACGCTGACCGAACTTTGACAGCCGAGCCATTCGGCGCATTCGCGGTCGCGGCGCACCTTTAAAATCATGTTAGTGTCATTGCCGCGGAGCTCTTGACTCATGCCGACGCACTGCCACGCGTCGCCATGCGCGCGAACGCATTCATCATCGCTTGCGCATGAGGTTCCGTCCACTTTGCGGTATATATATTGATTGGACACGCCGTCCCAAGAACGGCACAAATTTGACTCAACTTCGCCAATTTGAACGCAAGCCGCGGTAACGCGCGTGCCGGTTTTTTCTCGACAATCGGACGTCTCGGAACAATTGTGCCCATAATAATATTTCACACCCGGCGGAAAACTGGTGTCAAAAACCTGATATTGGCACACTTGCCCACAATACGGGCTATCGCTGTTGCGGCAGTCAACCGCGGGCACGGCTTCATAATTGTTATCCTGACTCGTGAGATAAGTGACCCAGGAATTATAGTTTTTAGTGCTGACGGTGGTGCTGTCAAACAAGACACAGCCTTCTCTTTTGGAAACCGCGGTACACGACTGGTCAAGTGTATTGTTGTTTAAATAATGATACTCTCTTCCGTCCGGATATTCGGCTGAACTGTCGGCCGGGTCAATAAATTTTGTGCATAAATTATATTCGCCCGGGCAAAGACCAACCCAGCCGTCATAAGCCGGGTCCCCGTTTTTCCACAAACCATAAGTATTGCCTCCGCCAAGATAACCCGGATAGCAAGGCTCTTCTTTTCCTTTTTTAAACCAACCATTATATTCAATGCCGGCCACTTTTACTTTTTCTTTCCATTCGCATAATTTTTCTTGCGGATGCTTGAAATAATATGTTCCCGCGCTTCCGCTAAACGCATCGCAATAAGCGCCCTCGGTGGTGCAAAGTATTTCGCTGTAGCGCTCGGGGTTATTGATAAAATAGACATCTTGCCAATCCGGAACGCTTGGGCCGTCTTCAATTTCACGCATGGCGATACTTTTGCCGTCTTGAGCCAATTTGGGACGCCCCATGAGCTCACAGCCTTTAACGTCGGCGGTACAGGTTTTGGAATCGTCATAAGCGTAATAAACCATGGTGTCAGCCGGCACCGTGACCTCGGCGCCTCCCTGGCCCGACTGAAATACCTGCTCGCCGTTTGCGTCGGAATTGTAAGTGTCAATAAACGCCTCGCAGCCCACGGCGTCTTCTTGGCAAAGCCGTTCAAATGATTTTAAATAATGAGCCGCGCCCTCTCCATCATTATAAGCCTCACAGCCAAGCTGGGCTTGAGGAATGTACACGCCTTGGTTATTCATATCGCATGAAATAGGCGTGTACCATGAATTTCTAATTAAATAAAGATAGTCGGTGACACGTTTTAATATTATGTTGTCAATATAAGAAATTTGCGTAAAACCGGTAAACGCGACTGACGGAGTGGCGGCGACTTCGCCCATGAGCAATGGCCCGACATTATACTCGTTCCACTCGGAGGCAAGTTCAATCGTGCCGAAGACATTGCCATCAGCCGCGATCTTAACCGAGCCCCGCCCCTTTGCCCAAAAACTTAAAACATAGGTCTGGTCTTTTCTCATATCCCATTCCTTGGTCGCGCCAACGCCGGCGGCAATCTTCAGGGAATGCCCGCCCAAAAGAATTGATTCGGTACTCAACGCTCCGCCCTCCCAGCCGTTTTCGGTTCCGTCTTCAAAATCATCTAAAAATTCCTGCTCAATATTGCGGCTGCCCGGACCGGTATAGGCGCGGCAGCCGGCCGCGGCAAGCGGGCAAGCAATGCTTTCGGCCGGATAACCCATATACACGCATTCGCCCTGTTTGGTCCACGCGCCGCCCGTGCCCTCGCAGTCTTCCTGACCCGTGTTTTTGGTTTTTCTGTACCGATAGCACTCATCGGTTGAAACGATTGTATCGGAATAATATCTATAAAAGACATCGCCGGCCGTGTCATAGAATTGCCGGCAATCGGCGTTAATGCCGAGTTCAAAAATATCCGAGCAATTTTTCTCCGCGTATTCGGGCGTGCCCGAAACCGGGTCATCGCACGAGCTGACCGGAGAAAGCGTGGTACACGGACCGGTGTCTTTGTCGCTGCCTTTTAAAATCCATGTTTTTAATTGGTAGCCGGCCGTGTCCGAGCCCTCCCAAGTGTAAAAAGATTCGCTGTCACCAGCCGGTTTTTGGCAAGCGCGTATTTCCGTAAAATAACTCGTTATTTCGCCGCCGACCTCGGGAGCGTCAAGATTGGTAAACTCATCACAACCCACTTGGCTGGCCGAACACTCTTGGCCCGAATCCGGAATAAAGAATACGGGGAGCTCGTCCTTGGTGCTCCATTGAGTTGACTCTTCGCGAAAAGCTTCATACCCCGCGCACACGGCCGGACACATGTCTTCGGACGTGGCGACCGCGGAAACGCTTGGGTCGCCGTTTTCCGGATAATATACATTACAGCCCACATCCATCGGACTGCACGGCTTGAGATAATCGCCGCACTCTTCCGCGTCCGTGGCCAAACCCTGGCAGCCAAGATACTGGGGCGGTTTTTTCAGATAAACGCTTTCTCCCCCCTGGGCAATGCCCTCATGATAAGAGGTTGGGATTTCGCTCTCCTCAAGCTGAACCGCGTCCACCCAAACGTCGCCATAAACATAAAACTTGCCCAAATAGTATGGGGAAGTATCCGAACCCGGGGTGGTGAAAACGCAAGTGTAGCGCACAAAACTCGCATAAGGCGGTTTCACGCCGGCACGGCCATCGCTGACAAGGGCGTAATAATCCTGTCCCCCCACGGATTGAACAAAACAGTTGGCCGGTGAAAAATAATAATCTCCCAAAGAAACGGCCGCACCATCGCTTTTAGAAATGCCCACTCCGGCATAAATTGAATTCGCGCTGTCGGGCGAAGCGTTGCGCGCGTACACGGAAAAAGTATAAAAACGCGACGGGTTGAGTATGACCTCTTGCAGGGCGCCGTCCTTGCCCGGCATAATCGCGGCCATGCCTTCAAAACCGTGGTCGCCGGTGGTGTCATAAGTAAAGGGCTGTCTTCCTAAGGGCGGATTGGCCTGCTGGTCCCAAGAATCGGGCAAAACCGCGTCTCCGGCTTCAAAACCCGGGTTGTTAAGCAGATTCAAAGTCACGCCGGCTTGGCTGGCGCGCACAAGCTCGCTGCAGCCGGCATCGGCCACGCTGCATTCTTCCACATCTTTATCAAAATATATTGCTTTATCCGTGGCAATCAAAACCTTGCTCTCGCTGTCATAGCTGGTGTCCGCGTCCCAGGTCCATTCATCACCGGTTTTTACTCTTTCGCGCGAATACCAGCGGCAGCCGGTATTATCCGCGTTGCAAGCGCCAATATTTACCGAATTTAAAAGATAAGACTTTGAGTTGTTATCCCGGTCTGAAAGAGTGACGCAGCTGGCGTAGCGCGAGGGACAGCTGTCGCCGTCAAAATGCCAGGTATTTTTTTCGCGCGTGCAATAACCCCAGCCGCCGATACAATTGCCTTCATCGTCTTGAGCGATACAGCTTGGCGCGTCAACGCAAATCTCGGCGCGCATGTCGCTTTCCGAGCTTAGAAGCGTGGGGCCGTAAACCATGGCGCGACATTGGGTTAACGGATATTTAATTATCCAATTAGGATCAATCAGGTGGCACCAGGGGTGACTCGCGTCGGTTACCAGATTGCCGTCAGCGTCAACGCCGCAGTCATAAAAAGATTCAACAACCTCTTTTAAGGTGGCTTGATTTGCCGCGGTACCACTTTTTTGAGCGGCAATTTCCCAGCCGATCGGTATGATGCGGCTTTTTCTTAACTTTACGAGATTGCTGTAGCAATAACCATATGAATAACAAAATGTATCCGTGTTTCTTGCCCGGTCATAAGAGCTGATGAGCGGCCAGTCGCCGTGCAAAAGGCCCTGCTCCATGGCTTCCTTTATTGAAAGCGGCGAACCGGTCTGCTCTCTTCTGACGGCCTCGGCAAAACTTTGGTCAATCACGCAATTATTGGGCGTGGCAAATTGCGAAGGGCAGGTTGAGTGTTCCAATACCAAGTCATAAACTTCAGTCTCTTTAATCGGCGGGGTAATAAAATCAGAATAAACTCTTTGCGCCACTTCTCTTGTGCCAACCAGGGCGAATTCAGGATTAATGAGCGAGGGTCCGCCGCCGCCGGCCAAGTCGGATAATTTGAACATGCCTTCAAAAAGCCTTTCCAAAAGCTTGCCGGCCAAGGTATTCACAAAAGTACTCAAAGCGGAAGTGAGAATCTGAAAAGAGCCGGTACTAATTGAACGGGACATGGATTGAGTTGTACCCTGTTGCGCTTCGTCGCCTTGGTCGGTCATGCCTTCGGCCTTCTTCTTGATGAGCGCGCCCGGGGTTTCAATTTTGCCGGAAATAAGGCCGGTTTTGCTCAAAAATCCGCCGCCTTCTTCGCGCTCTTTTTCACTTGCTTCTTTGGCAACATCAACTTTTTTACTCAATTCCCTTGATACCCCGGCGGTAATGGAAAGCGGCGACTGTCCGGTCTCAAACATCACGCCCGACTTTTTTAAGACATCGCCGGTGGAAAAATCTTCAGTAAAATCTTCCCAATTCGATGAGAGTTCATTCCAGGTACACGAGGGCTTGGGCGCGTCTTCAACCGGCAAAAAATTCTTGAACAGGCTTGTTTGAATCTTAACTTTTATGCCCGGAGTGCCGGGATCACAAAAATCAACTCCAAAATCTTCAGACAATGATCCGACAAATTCACCCACCGTGTCCAGGGCCGTGCTCTTCATGTAATCGCCCCAGCCTTCACTGCTAAAAAGAGGCATCTGCCCTTTTCCGCCGCTGGCAATGCCCACGGCTAAGTCATAGGCTATTTTCTGCATAAAATAATCCAAAGCATTGGTCAGCCCAATGCCGGCGATTCCCACAAAAATCTTTTTCAAATAATCCCTAATAACCTGAATGGTTGTTTGAGAACCCACGGTTGGATCGCTCACCACCAGCTGGGCCTGGGCAAAATGCACCGGAATCAGCGCAAGATTGGCAATAAAAATAACGCCAATAATCAATATGATCAAGCGTCTTGTTTTTGGCGAAAAAGAAATCATATTATTCTTGGGTTGAGGTCGCGGTTCCTCCCATTTCTTCGCTTAGAATTTGGCTGACTAATTTTTGCAAATCCTCATCCGAGAGCTGGTCCAGCGTTTCCTGGGGCACGCCCGCCTGTACTAATATTGCCCTTAGCTCATCCGGCGCCAGATCCATGACGAGATCGGCTTTTTCTTGAGCGGACAAGTCCGTTTCCTCGGCTGAGTCGGCCTCATCTTCATCGGCGGACGAAGCGGTTTGCGTGTAGCAATCCTGGCCTTCCGGACAGTTGGCATCTTTGCCCATGGCAATCTCGGCTGAATCGGACAGGCCGTCGCTGTCCGAGTCCGGAAGATACGGGCTTGTGCCGTGCACGTAAAGCTCATCAAAATCTGACAGCCCATCTTGGTCAGTGTCCTTTCTTCTAAGCTCGTCAATATTTTGTGATTCGTCAAAAATAGAATCCGTCTCTCCGCTGGGATTACGCTCAAAGGGCGAGAAAATCGTGTCTTTTATTTGCCAGGCGCCCAAGGCCACGACAAATAATGTCAAAATAATAAGTATAAAAATACTCATCTTCTCGCGTACTGTGATTCTTTCACGAGGATTGTTCATTTTATGGATAAATTAGGCTCGTTTAATTATGCTTATTATACCACAAATAAGAGCAGAGCTGAAGTAGAAGGGTGATGAGGGGAGATGAAGGGGGATGAGGGGAAAAAGAGAGATAGAAATCAGTTATCAGTTTTCAGAAATCGGTAAAGAAATCGGAAATCCGAGAACGGTACAGAAATCGGAAAACGGAAATCAGCCATGTTTATAAAAATTTTTCCAAACCATTTTCTGATTTCTGGCTTCTTAACCGATTTCTGTTTTCTGTTTTCCGTACTGACTTCCGACAACTGATTTCTGGCTTCATAGCCCATCTTCACCCTTCATCCCCCCTTGATATTAATAATACGGCAAAAACCAAACCCAGCATCAGCACGCCCGTATAACTGGTCCAAAAATAATGGTCAAACAGGAAGATAATGCCGGCGCAAGCCAGAAAAGCAATAAAATATAATTTTGTCTGCTCGTAATTTGCCTTAAAATACTTGTTCAAGAAACCGGCTAGAAGAATAATGAACAAACCGAGCCCGACAAAACCGAGTTCAGCCAAAATCAGCAAATACTGATTATGAACCGGCTGATAAAAATATCCGGGCATTGACTCATGCTCTTGCTGCAGCCATGCCGTATAATTGCCCAGGCCCAGACCCAGGGGATTTTTTCTCATTATTTCAAATGCTTGCGCGGTTTGCTCCTGGCGCCGGCCGATGGACTCGGTTTCCAAGCGCGTGTCCGCGTAAACGCGCGAAGAAAATATGTCGCCAAGAACGAAAACATTGGCCAAAACGAGCAAGCCGGAAAAGACGCAAACCAAAATAATTTTTTTAAGAGCCGGCTTGTGTTTGCGTAATTTTATGATGATGAGGATAAGAGCCGCAGCCAAACCCAGCCAAGCCGAGCGCGAAAAACTTAAAACAAGGGCTTGGAGCACGACCAGCCACGCCGGCCAGAACCACCAATTTTTCCCAACCTTATTTTTTAAGTAAACGCCAAGCGAACCGAGCAAGACAATATCCAAAAATCCGGCCAAAATATTGGGGTGCGGCAATGAGCCGTGCGCTCGAAGAAAACGCCCGCTCCGGGTTTCAATGACCGCGGTTCCCAAATTCCCGGCTTCTTGGCTTGCCAGGCCCAGCCATTTTGACGCCGGCACCCATTGCAGCGCGAATTGAAGAATGGCAAATCCGGCCTGAACGCCGCCGCTCAAGATCAGGCTTGAGGCGATAAACTTGAAAGACGATTTAAGCACGCGGACCATGGCCAGAACAAAAAACATCTGAATAATTCTGGCAAAATAATACAGCCCTACCGCATAATCAGCCGCCCAAAAAATCGACAAACCGGCCCATAGAATAAAACAAATAAATAGAACAAACGGCAAAGCGTGAAGACGGGCCATTTTTTTTTGTTTGAACCATAAGACGGCGCACAGAATCAGCAAAATCGCGAACACAATGTCTCCGGCGTAAAGACTGACGCGGCCGTATTCCCAGGCCGAACCTTGCAGCATCGGGTCCTTGATTATCCAACGGGTTTGCCATGGGATAAGGAATATCCAGAGCCAGAACAAAGAATTGACAATTTTTTTAAACATAGAAAAATTGGTTAATCGGTTAATCGGAGATCGGTTAATCAGGGAGCGTTCTGTCTGCCTAAAACAAAGCCTCAACTTTTTGCTCAAACTCCCGTTGAAATTCGTCTCTTCTGTCTTGCGCGTGGAATTTTAGGACATCGTCGCCGATAACCACGTCCGTGCCCGCTCGCCCGGCCGAATCTTTAAGTTCTTGCGGCATAATCTTGAGCTGAAATTTTTTCATGGCGCGCTCGGGCGCGGGCAGGGGCAGGCGCCATGACGGCGCAACGGCCAGCCGCGCGCTCGGGCGGGCCGGCGCGAAATTGGGCAGATACTCCCAGAGCCATTTATTTTGCTTCCAAAAATCCGAAAAAATTCCCCGGTCATAAATCGGCAAAAGAGTGGCCAACCAATAAACATAATAAATATCCTGTTGATTTTTCCAGGGCAAGAGATTTAAATTATCCTCGTCAACAAAAAAACTCAAGCAGAATTTATCTCGGGTGCGGCCGGGTTTGGGGCGCTTGGCAAAAATTTGAAGCGGCAGGAGCGACCAGAATCTCGTGCTCCAAATTTTATTTCGCTCACCGATGATAAAAAGGTCAATGTCGGCGCCCTCCTCGGAATTAAACATGGCCAGGGTGTTGGAAACAGCCACGCCGCGAACCCCGGGCAGGCGCGAAAGATATGCGGCGAATTTTTTCGCTTTTCTCAATTTGGCATCGGCAATGAGATAGCGCTCTTTTCTTAGATCGACATTGTCGCTTTTATTTTTTAAAAAATAAAAAGCCTGAGCCAAGTCAATTTTTTTTTCAAGCTCAGGATTTTTTAACTCATTGAGAATGGTTGTGAAATCCACTTCGCCGCTCCCGGGCGCGTGCAAGTATTTCCAAATCTCAAAAGCGGTCAGTGAATAATTGAAAATATCGAAAAATGCCAAAGTCCTTTTAACCGCGTCGCCTACTTTTTGAATATCTTGATACACAGTTTTGGAAGCCTATGCGAAAGTTTATTGTAAACTTATTAGATAAAAGGGTGATGAGGGGATAAATGAAGTTAAAAGTCTAAAGTCAAAAGTTAAAAGTAAAAGTTTAAAGTCCAAAGTCCTTCTGGTTTGAGAATGCCTGATATTTATGGGCAACTTTTAACTTTGGACTCTACTTTGTACTTTAGACTTTAGACCTTTAACTAAACTGATTTCAATCCGTTTTAAGAGATAGTACTTACTACCAAAACAATTAACTTTCACAGAAGCCTCATTATTCTTGCGAACTTTGAATGCGGGCGGGCCTGCCCGCAAGGCCCGCAAGCGGCCTTACGTGGCGGGCGGGCGCGCTGAGTTTATTGCCGGGCGCGACTTGGGAAATTTTTCCGCGAGCGCGGACCCCTTGCTCTAATACCGCGTCATAAACAATCATGCGCTCATCGTCCAAACTGACGACCTGCTCTTTTGAAATCATGAGTTCGTTTTGCAGCAATCCTTTAATCAAGCCCTTGCTTCGTACGCGGTATGTTTTTATTTCGTGCGTGCCGCCGTCTATGTCAAAACCGGCAAGCCGCCCAATGTCTTGGCCGCTTTTTGTTTGAACCGGCAGATTGATTAATTTTTCCCAGGAAACTATCATGGACTAGCTTGTTAGCTTATTAGCTGATTAGCTTGTTAGGAAAATTGAGAGTCTGGCTATATATTCAGGGAATAATTTAATTGCTTGGTAAAACCCTATAAGGGGAAAACAATAAAAAATGTAAAACAATAAGTAAGATGACCACCGTCTTAAATCCTAAGAAGCTAATAAGCTAATAAGCTAGAGGCTAAATCGCTGTTTCTGGTTTGCCCTCATCTTTTTTCTCTGGCTCGTTTTTTGCTTCTTTGGGTTTTCTAAAAGATATGTACTGCTGGCCAACGGTTAAAAGATTATTAAATAACCAATAAAGAATAAGGCCGCCGGGCAGGGTGGCGCCGATAACCACGGTCATGATGGGCATAAAGTAAACCATCTGTTTATTCATGGTCGAGAGCATACTCTCGTCCTTGGCGCCGGTTTTTTTTCTTAAAGATTTTGGCGGTTGTTTTGCGCTCATCATTCTCGCCTGCCAAAATTGAGCTAAGCCGGCCAAAACGGCGAGAAATATGTTGGGCGAAGCCAAATCAATGGCGCCGAAAAACATGGGGTCAATGTGTCCGGGATTGGGCACCCATGAATATAAATCATTGATTTCGGCCTGGCGCAGTCCGTCGCGCATAACACGGTATAAGGCGAAAAAAATGGGTAGCTGAAGTAGGAGAGGCAGGCACGAAGAAAAAGGACTGACTTTTTCTTTGGAATACAGCTCCATCATGGCTTTGGCCAAACCCTCTTTGTCGTCCTTAAACTTTTCTTTCAACTCTTTCAGCTGTGGTTGAACTTCTTGCAAAGCTCGCTGTGATTTCATGGCTTTGGCGGAAAGTGGCCAAAGCACGGCTTTGATGATAATGGTTAAAATGATTATAGTCACCCCCAGATCATGACCAGGAACAACAGCAAAAATTCCGGCCAATAAATTATACAGTGGCTCAGCCAAAATTGTGTTGAATAGTTGGATCATAGTTTATTCCTCCTTGTCCCCCGTAGCTTCAGCGAAGGGGGGCTTAGTTTTTTCAGTTGAAGGCTTTTCATTTTCAATACTTTCTGACACAGATTCAACCTGATCCTCGCTTTCCATTCCTTCCGTGTCCTCTGTTTCTTCCTTCCCGCTTTCGGCAACATTAATTCGCCAGTCAACCAAGCGAGCAGCTAAGCGAACATTCTGTCCATTTTTTCCAATGGCCAATGAAAGCTGATCGGCAGCAACAGAAGCAACTGCGGATTTTGACTCTTCATCAAGTTCAACACTCTTGACCTTGGCCGGGGACAAAGCATTGGCAATATAGTCCTGAGGATTTTCACTCCATTCAATAATATCAATTTTCTCACCACCAAGTTCAGCAATAATGGTTTGAATTCGAGTTCCGCGTTGACCGATACAAGCACCGATTGGGTCGATATTATCATCACCGGTCCAAACGGAAATTTTTGATCGAGAGCCGGCTTCACGAGCAATGGCTCGAATTTCAACTGTTCCTTCAGATACTTCCGGAATCTCTATTTCAAACATGCGACGAACCAGCTCCTCTGAAGTTCGTGATAACAAAATTTCAGGACCCTTTGTTGTCAGGGTTACCTGACGAACAAAAAACTTTAGTCGATCGCCGGAATTATACCGTTCATAAGAAATCTGATCTTCCGGTCGAATAACCCCGGTAGTCCGACCAAGATCAACCAAAATGATCTTGCCTTCACGACGTTGTACAGTTCCGGTCAAAACTTCATTCTCCAATTCCTTAAATTCACTAAACAAGATCTCACGCTCGGCTTCACGTAACTTTTGAGTGATCACCTGCTTGGCGGTCATAGCAGCCATGCGACCGAACTCACCTGGCAATTCCAACTCTTGACGCAAGACCTGTTCCAACTCAATATCCGGATCGATTTGTTTGGCCTCGGAAATCATGATCTCGGTTTTTGGATTAAATGAAGGACCGACATCTTCGAGCAACTCTTCCGGTTCCTCAGGAATTTCCTGACCAGTTTCTTTGAGCTCAGCAATCTTGGCTTCGCGTTCAGCAATTTTTTCTCGACGAGCCTCTTCAGCTGCTTCCAGCTCTTCCAAATCAACATCTTCGACAACGGTCTTAACATCAAAAATACGAGTCTTGGCCGTTTCCGGATTAAACTCAGCTTCTAGATTTTGATTTTTGTCGCCAAAGTCTTTGCGAAAGGCTGCGGCTAAAGCGGCTTCGATCGTTTCGAGAACAGCTTCATAAGCCAAACCTTTTTCCTCGCAAATCTGACGCATAGCTTGTTCAATTGGTGAAGGCATAGTGGGAGAAAATAATAAACTAAGAAAATAAGAAAATATGTACTACGCTTATTTTTTTATTTTATTATTTTTTTATTTTTTAAGATCTTAGTAAAACGACCTGCCGTTTCCGACAGGTTCCAGTGTGTTGATACTACCAACTAGGCTCATTTTTGTCAAATAAAAAACCTTAACTATTACCTTGGGGGTCTGATCACCCGTTAAACTTAAGCCGGGGTCTGACCCCAATATTTTAACGATGCGAAAAAAAAGACGGCTACCCACGTTGTGTTGTGGATAGCCGTCAGAGCGAGGTAAGGATTCAAGGTTCAAGGACTCGAAAAACTCGAGGTTTCGAGAATCAAGTCTCGATGGACTGCGGAAGGAAGGCGGACGCGGAACCAAAGCGAGCAAGGACATCGCCACCCCCGCTCGTGCCGAACCTGAGCCTACCGTCGAAGAAGTCGAAGTAAGGCGACCTGCCGAAACCGGAGTCAGCGCCTGGTGAGTACTCGTCGCCTGCGCAGTCGATGTGCAACTGTTCCGAGCGAACCTCGCGCTCAGGATG
>JAHJFT010000080.1 GCA_018824325.1 Patescibacteria group bacterium | reverse complement strand
GACCGAACGCTTTTGCCGACGCGCAGTCCAGACGCTATTATTTGGCGTTCAAAGAATGTTATTCTATTCATATTGGCCAATCTTAGCTAAATCCAGTTTCTTGCTCAAGGGTGGGGCAATACGATTAGAATCCTGCTTTTGTCAAAAAGACTTGACAAAAGGCTTAAAATATGCTATAGTATAGGGTATTTTAGAGTTAAGATTAGATACCGTGATTTGGGGAATTTTTCCTAAATTATGCTGAAATTTACAAAATAATACAACATATAAAAGGAGGAAAAGATGAATGAAAAAGGAAAAGCATGTCTTGTGTTTGCCGTTCTGGTCCTGTTCCTTGTTTTGGCCTGGTATAGCAATTATCAGGCGACCAAGAGACTATCGTCAGAGCAGAGAGAGGAGATGCGCGAGTTGACCGTTGAATTGAACAGTCTGAGAGTCGGCGATCTGGTGACCATGCAGTTCCCAAAACCCGAAACCTATATAGTCAAACAGCTTACGCCGCCGAACTCGGCCATCTTGTCCGGACCTGGGCCTATGTCGCGCCAGGAAAAGAATCGCTTCCTTAACTGGGGGCCGCCCTTGGCCGTGCGCGACTTCGTGGATGCGGGACTGGCCACGCACCGGCGTGGCGACCCAGGCTGGGAAGAGCTTGCCACCTGGTACTATCTTCAGTAAATCATTTTCCCAAGAGGTATTCTAGAGCGCGCCTCGACATCCTGTCAAAAAGCGCTCCCATTCCCCAAGCTGATAATTATATTGTCGGTTTAGGGATTGGAGGAATTTTTCCTTAATCATCTTTACAATCTATAAAACAACACAAAACATACAAGGAGAAAGAAATGAGCTACGGAAAAAACAGCATGATCTGTGTGATGGTCGTAATGGCAATTGCGTGTACCGAGATTCAGACGGTAACCGAGGAGGTCGAAGTGCCCGTGCCCGTGGTATGCGCCACGGACTGCGACGACGGCGATGACTGTACCGAGGACGTGTGCAATTCCATGGGAGAGTGCGAGCACTTTCTTGTTCCGGATTGCGTGGAGTGTAATGAAGATTCGGATTGCATGGATGAAGATCCGTGTACCCTGGGCGCGTGCGAAGACGGCGCCTGCGTACAGAATCCGAGTACGGAGCCGGAATGTTCGCCTGAGTGCGATTCGCACGAACAGTGTGACGACGGTGATGATTGCACCATGGACATCTGTGGTTTCGACGGCCAGTGTGTGCGTGAGGACGTGTGCATTGAAGGCTGGGACTTGGACGGAGACGGCTTCGCATATCCCGAAGACTGTGATGACCGTCGTGCAGATGTTCACCCTGATGCCGAAGAGATCTGCGACATGATTCGCGACAACGATTGCGACGGTACAGTGGACGAGGATGGGGTCTGCGCCGTAGCAATGCATTGCACGGCACCGGCCGGCCACTGCCCCTTTGATCTCACAAGTGATCAGGTTGCGATTGATATGATGTACGGTAACTGCACTACAGACGCAATACGTCCACAGATGGCTGCGCCCTACACCAGTCTCGACCTGCAAATCGTTGTCGGCGGACTCAATCCTGGAGATTTTGTCGAGCAGTTTGTAATCAGGCAGATCGCTGGTGCCCCGGAGCTTCATCGCGCCCTATTGACGGTTGACGGGTATATCGACGGCATCAACATTCAGGAGGTGCTTCTCGCCACTGCGTTTCAGGATGAAGACGGCGCCTTCCGTTTTGAGTCATTCGAGATTCCTGGTTTCGACACCTACTACGCTCACTTCAATATCACTGTCGACATACCATTCTGGTATAACGGCATGTTGCAGCTGGCAGTACAGAGCCTCGACGACCTCGTGGTCAGCGGCAAAAGCACGGTTAGCTGGCGATGTGGAGAAGGAATGCCGTTCGAGACTGCGACTGCTTTTGTCCTGTGCCCTGACCAAGACGGTGATGGTCACGACAACCAAGACTGCGGCGGAGACGACATCGACGATCTCGACCCCACGGTCTACTAGTTCCTTTCTTTCCTTGAGCGTGTTTCGTCCTGAAACACGCTCCCAACCCCCAAGCTGATAATTATATTGTCAATTTAGGGATTGGGAAATTTTTCCTAAATCACTTTAAAAACTTACAAAAAACAAAACCTTAAGAAGGAGGAAAGAGATGAAAATTCAGAAAATGATGCTTGTTCTTGGCCTATTCGTAGCCATTATTTCAATGGCTTGTGAAGACGTGGTCATTGAGGGCGAAGATCTTGAATGCGAAACCGAGCTGGATTGCGACGACAGCGACCAGTGCACCATGGATATATGCACGAGCGAGAACGTGTGCCAGAATATCCTAATTCGCGATTTGCCGGGCTGCGGCATGTGCGTCACGGAGGATGATTGCATGGATGAGGATCCGTGCACCCTGGGTGCGTGCGAAGAGGGCGCCTGCGTACAGAATCCGAGTACGGAGCCGGAGTGTTCGCCTGAATGCGATTCGCACGAACAGTGTGACGATTCCAACGCCTGTACTCTGGACATCTGCGCGTATGACGGCGAGTGCCGGCACGAGTCCATCTGTCACGAAGGCGCGGATCTGGACGGCGATGGATTTGCCTATCCCGAAGACTGCGATGACCGGCGAGTGGATGTTTATCCGGGCGCGGTTGAGTTGTGCGATTTTCGCGACAATGATTGCAATGGCGTGGTGGACGGAGATGCCTGCGAGTTTAACTGTCCGGCAGATTTTTCATCATGCCCCGGCATCCCCGAGGAGGATGAAGTTTTTATCACGCTGGGACCGTCGGATATCTACATTGGCGGACGCATGCCCAAATCCTGTATGCCCCATGACCCGTTCGTTGCCCCGCTTACTTTTGCTGAAAGTTATGAGATGATTTTCCAGGTAGAAAATCTTGAACCCGGTGATGAGATAGTTCAACTGGTTGTTCATCAAGTTTCGGGCGTTTCACCGCTTCCTTCATGGATGCCGGATGGCGCTTCGGCCCGGCTTTACGCGAGCGGGTATGTTCTGGATGAAATCCATGCCGAGGTGGAACTGGGTATAGTCTTTCAGAATGAAGATGGCGACTTCGTGTTCTCGGACATGACTATTCCGGAAAATTTTGAGTTGCGGTCTCTGGTTTTCAAAGTGCCTCTTGGCTATGATTATCAGGGCTATCTGCAGTTTGGCTTGAATTCGGTTAATGACTTTGTGGTCGCAGGCAAGACCACGGGTTCGCAAAGGTGTAGTTTTCCGCAGCACGGCTGGTTTTGCATGGTGATTTGCCCGGATGAAGATGGTGACGGACACGATGACCACCACTGCGGCGGCGGCGACTCTGACGATTCAGATCCCACCACTTACTAATTCTTTCCTTTCCTTGAGCGTGTTTCGTCCTGAAACACGCTCCCATTCCCCAAGCCGGGGATTATAGATTGCCGGCTTAGGAAATAGAACAACGGTTGGGTGATGTTTAAAATCAATCGTAAACTAGGTAGCGAGAAATTGGAAATTGCCACCGCCTTCGGCGGGATCACGCTGAAAGCGAGAGAAACTGGAAACTAGTTTAAACTTTCCGTAATTTCCATTTTCCAATTTCCTCCAATTTCCGTTTTCCGGGCGCTTATTCAAGTGTTCGGTTTTTTGGTTTATAATACACTTGTCTGGACTTGACAAAAATTCAAGTTCTTGCTAAGGTGAGATACTTAATTGCTGTACATTAAAATTTAGCTACATGGAGGCAAAAAATGACAGATAGAGATTATAATGACATTGCTTTGGTTGTTGAAGGCATTGAGGAGCTCATGGCCGTATGTGAAGTAGGGGATGACCCTTATTCCATTACCGTGACCGCGCTTTGTCAGGGCGAACCCGTGTCCGATGTTTTGGTTGAGATGCGCATTGATGAACGCGCGTCAAAAGAGAAACGCGCCACAATCATTGAGAAGATTGACCCTGTTTATGACTTCGGTCATCTTTCTCTCAGTACCCACGTATTGCAGACCGACCATAAGGGCAAGGCTCATTTCAAGCTTAGGCTTGAACAGCCCGGCGAAGTGATGGTGAAGTTCGTTTTTCACCATATTTCGTCGGACAAAGACAAAGAGCATGAAAAAGAATTTCCCATCACCGTGGAAAAACTTGATCCCGCGGCTCGAGGCGGCGGGCATACCAAGATGCATTTTGGCCAGTTCGGGTTTAACAAACCGGCCGACCACAGATTCGCCTGCGAGATTGAGACGCCCGAATCATTGACCGTCGGCGCCAGCGCCACGGTCAGGGTAAAGATCATGGAACAGGGCAAGCCGGTGGAAAACGCGAGCGTGAGCTTGTTTGTTCAATCGCTTAATATTGAGGTTTTGATGTTGAGCGACTTGTCCGCGCCCATGAGATCAAACACGGGTTCGACCGACAAGAACGGTTTCGCCGTGTTCCGGCTGACGCATCAGGCCAAGCGGGCCGAAGAAGTAACGTTCAGGGTCCTTTGGCAGGTTGACGCGACCAAGGGAGAAAAAGACAGAATTATCAAATTCATAGAAATGGAAAAGGAGGAAAAGAAAATGACAGACAAGGATAAAACCAAGAAAACAGGCACAGAAAGCAAGGGCGGAAAGAATCTCCTGGCGCCGTTCATGATTGTGCTGGCCGCCGTAGTGGTGGTTGCCGCGGTTATCGGCGTTGAGCAAAATTCGGAAAGGGGGCTTATCGGATCCATAAAACATTTTTTTGCGCCTGAATGGGCCGAGCCGGAGATTCTGGCAAGTGCGATTAAAGCGGCGCCGGCCAAGCCGGTGAAAAAAGCGTCCACCAAATCCGAAGCGCCGACTGACAACGCTTTGGCGAGTTTGATCGACGACCCGTGGGCCGAGGACGCGGACCAGTCCATTATCCCGGAAAATGAAGACGAGCAGGACGATATCGTCATCAAGCCGGAATCATCCGATGACGTTCAGGAAGCCGAGGACGCGGCAGAAGCGAGCGCGCCCACGGACATGATATTTCTCGCGGACCAGGACGCGTTTGACGTGGCGATTGTCAGCCCCAAGCTTTCGGCCGACCTCAAAGAGAGGGACGAGCTCGCGCTCGAGGTGAAAAATTTGGCCCAGGCCAAGGCAGAGCTCGAACAGAAAAACGCGGCCCTGGCAAAGGAAAACAAGGAAGCCAATCAGAAGCTGGAAAAGCCCATCTACACTCTGCCATCCAAAATAGATTGCCGCGGAGCATCGGAATACACGCGCGAGCGTGGCAATGTGATCGTGTTTCACGATTGCACGGCCTGGGTGGAAAAGAAAGTCCAAAAGCGCAAAAAGCCGGCTGTGACAGAGAAACCGGCGAATCAGGCCAAGCCCAAGGGTAAGGTTAAAAAACCCAAGCCCAAGGCGGCCAATGACGACATGGGCGCGGACGCGTACGACAAATCCTACGAAAAGAAGAAGCAGAAGCTCAAACAGAACCTGAAGGCGTTTGACGACAAAGTCTAGCCTTCACTTATGGGGATCCTACGGGGTCCCTTTTTTTATCTCAAAAATTAAATATCAAATATCAAATCTACATCTCAAATCTTAAATCTTTTAAGATTTGATTTTTGATATGTCCCGCCTATGGCGGGGTCCCGCCAAAGGCGGTGATGTTTTTGATTTTTGAGATTTGATATTTGAGGTATTCGGGGGTATTGAATATTTTTTGATTTTGAGATAAAATACTGACGATTAATAGTAAGGTATAAATTCTATGAATATTAGCGTACAGATGGCAAATTTGACTCAGATTAAGTGTGATTTGTTGGTGGTTAACGAATTTGAGGGGATCAAAACGCCGGGCGGAGGAACGGGCGCGGTTAACCGGGCGCTGGACGGACTTATCCAAAAAATTCAGCAAGACGAAAAATTTAAAGCCGAATTCGGCAAGTTTTTGGTTTTTCATACTCATGGAAAGATTCCGGCCAAAAAGGTCATGGTTTTGGGTTTGGGTAAGCGCTCGGAATTTGACATTGACAAGATAAGAAAGTTGGGCGCAATCACGGCGCGAAAAGCCGGGGACATGGGCGCCAAGCGCGTGGTCAGCATTTTGCACGGCGCCGGCATTGCCGGGCTTGACCCGGCCGAATGCGCTCAAGCCTTGGCTGAAGGAGCGGCTTTGGCAAATTATAAGTTTTTAAAATATAAAAATAAGGAGGCCAAAAAATTAGCCAAAACTGATATCAAAGAATTTATTATCGCTGAAGTAGATGATAAAAAAATTAAAAAGATTGAAAAGGGTATTGAGCTTGGCAAAATTTTTTCCATGGCGCAAAATTATGCTAGAGATCTGGTAAATGAACCCGGTCTTCACATGTTGCCCAAGGATTTGGCGCGCGTGGCTCAAGAGACGGCCGCGGCAAATAAAAATACCAGCGTTAAAATATATTCAAAGCAAGAACTTGAGAAAATGGGCGCGCAAGCGCTTTTGGGCGTGGCCGCGGGTTCGGCGCATGAGCCCTGCCTCATTCATCTTAAATACAAGCCAAAACAGGGGAGTATTAAGAAAAAAATCGTTCTTGTGGGCAAGGGACTGACTTTTGATTCGGGCGGTTTGAACATCAAGCATGATGAGAGTATGAGTTTCATGAAAATCGACATGGCCGGCGCGGCCGCGGTTTTGGGTGTGTTTTCGGCTTTGGATAAATTAAATTCCAAATACGAAGTTCATGGTATAATAGGAGCGTGCGAAAACATGCCTTCGGGCAGCGCAATTCGGCCGGGCGACGTCCTGACCAGCATGTCGGGCAAAACCATTGAAGTGGCCAACACCGACGCCGAAGGGCGCGTCACTTTGGCCGACACCCTGGTTTACGCGCGGAGATTAAAACCGGACGCGATCATTGATATTGCCACCTTGACCGGCGCGGTGATTGTCTCTTTGGGCGGGAGTATTACCGGTCTTTTCGCCAATAATCAGGCGCTGGGGGAAAAACTTAAAAAATCGGCCCAAGCCACGGGCGAAAATCTTTGGCAGCTGCCCTTGGAAAAGGATTATAAAAAATTAATTGAAAGCACGGTGGCGGATGTTAAAAATACGGGCGGCCGGGCCGGCGGGGCAATCATGGCGGCCTTGTTTTTGCAGGAATTTGTCGGCCAGATTCCTTGGGCTCATCTTGATATTGCGGGCACGTGTTACGCGGAAAAAGATATTAATGAATACACGCCGGCTGGGGGCACGGGCGTGGGCGTGAGGCTGTTGTTGGATTATTTGATAAAATAATTTAGATAGAAACTGGAAACTAGAAAGTAGAAAATAGAAATTTTTTTGGGGGGGGGCTAGCTTTTTAGGTATTTTCCAGTTTCCAGTTTCTAGTTTCCCTGCCTGCCGGCAGGCAGGTATTACCAATTTCATTCGTATTCAATTATAATATTTTCATAAAAACCTATGATCGTAAAAGTATATTCCACGCCAATTTGCGCATATTGCATTCAGCTAAAAGAATTTTTAAAACAAAAGGGTATTGAATTTGAGGAGGTTGATATTTCGCTTGATAATCAGGCGGCCCAGGAGATGATTGAAAAATCCGGGCAAATGGGAGTGCCGGTGGTTGAGATTGACGGCAAGATGATAATCGGTTTCAAGAAAGACAAGTTAATGGAAACGCTCGGAATAAGTGAGTAAAAGTCATTAAAAAAATTTATGTAGGGATGGAAGATATCTTCTGTCCCTACTTTATTTTACCCTAAATTCATGCTAAAATTATATAAAAGGTCTATGCTGTATAATTGTCCAATCTGTGGTGAAATTGAGTCCACGGATATAAAATTTACTTGTTTGCAATGCGGGGATGAGGGCGTGACCGAAAAGGGAGACGATGTTTTTATGTGTCTGAATTGCGGTCAAATTAGCGCGAACAAGTTACGCATGACATGCAAGATTTGTAATTCAGACGATGTAACGCGATAGGGGGGGGAGAGAGAAATCAGTTATCAGAAATCAGTAGTCAGTACAGAAATCAAAAAACAGTTAAGAAAACAGAGGCCGGAAATCAGTCGTTATCCTGTTCTTACTTATGTAGGTTATACTATGCGCTATTTTTATATCATCGCCACGCCAATCGGCAATCTGGAAGATATGTCCGAGAGGGGAGTCAGAATTTTAAAAGAGGTTGATTTTGTTTTATGTGAAGACACCAGAGTGACGCGAAAGTTACTCGCGCGTTTTAATATAGGGGCTAGGACGATTAGCTATCATCAGCATTCTAAATTGACAAAAATTAACCAAATAAAAGATTTGGTAAATCAAGGAAAAAATATCGCCTTGGTTTCAGACGCGGGCACGCCGGCTATCAGCGATCCTGGCGGAAAATTGGTGCGCGAGCTTGTCGCCGAGTTTGGCAATGAGATTAAAATTACTCCCGTTCCCGGACCGAGCGCGCTGGTTGCCGCTTTGAGCGTATCAGGTTTTCCCGCGGACAAGTTTGTTTTTATGGGTTTTCCGCCGCACAAGAAAGGCAGGCAAAAATTTTGGCAAGAGCTTGGCGCGCAAAAATACACCGTGGTTTTTTATGAGTCGCCGCATCGTATTTTGAAAAGTCTTGACGAGTTGGCCGAGGTGACGGGCGAGCGTCCGGTCATGGCGGCGCGCGAGCTGACCAAGAAATTTGAAACCATTTATCGCGGCACGGCCTTGGAAATCAAAGCCGAGCTTGCGGCGGACACGGTTAAGGGTGAGTTTGTGCTTGCGGTGTCGGCCAAATAAAAAAATCCCGCGCTCTAGGCACGGGAAAGAGAAAAAGGGGGTGTGGCAGATGCGCTTGGCCAGCCCCATCATGGAAGGCTGAAGTACCGCGCTCACATCACCGCTCGGGCGCTGTTCCCGCATTGGAACGGCGCGCTGTCGGTAATTATTTTGCGGAAAGGATTTTTGCTCGGCCCCAAAGCTCACGGACCAACGGTCCGGCCGCGCACCTCTCTTGGGGAATGAGGCGCGTCTCCGTGGCGAGTTGAGAGAAAGTCTGAGAAACTCGACTCGCGCAGGCCAAGGGGAAAAATGAGGAACCTAACCATGAGTGACGACACCATGGACGTCGGCCTTGCTTCCGGATGACGAGACAGAAACAAGGCATTAGGGCCTCCTACACTCACGGCCGCATCTGCCACAATGGTATAATTTTACATAATTATAAAAAAAAGTCAATATTTGATTTACAGACTATACGTTTATGAAAAAATACTACATAACCACGCCAATTTATTATGTAAACGACAAACCCCATTTGGGTCATGCTTATACCACAATCGCGGCTGATATTTTGGCGCGCTGGCACAGAATGCGAGGCGCGGAAGTTTACTTTTTAACCGGCACGGACGAGAATGGGCAGAAAAATGTTGAAGCCGCGAGCGCGGCCGGTTTGGGAGTGGAGGAGTATGTTGAAAAAATGAGCGCGCGCTGGCAAGAAACTTGGGACAGTTTGGGTTTGACCAATAATGATTTTATAAGAACGACCGAAGCGCGGCACAAAAAAACGGTTGAGAAATTTTTTAAGGCCGTGCAGAAAAAAGGCGATATTTATCAGGGCGAATACGCGGGCTGGTATTGCCAAGGCTGTGAGGCCTTTGTGACCGAGTCCGAAGCCGAGGACGGCAAATGTCCGATTCATCAAAAGCCGCTTAAGAAAATAAAGGAAAAAAATTATTTTTTCAAGCTGACCGCTTATCAAGATAAATTGCTCGCGCACATTAAGAAAAATCCGGATTTTATCAGGCCGAAGGCGAGAAGAAACGAGGTGGTGAGCTATATTAAAAATTTTATGCAGGATATTAGCATCACCCGCGAGGGTGTGGAGTGGGGCATACCGGTGCCTGGTGATTCTTCGCAAGTGCTTTATGTTTGGTTTGACGCGCTGATTAATTATATTTCCGCGATTGGTTTTGCTGATAAAAAAACCAAATTTAAAAAATACTGGCCCGCCGACCTGCACTTGGTGGGTAAAGACATCATTAAATTTCATTGCGCGCTTTGGCCGGCCATGCTCATGTCGGCCGGATTGCCTTTGCCTAAACAGATTTTCGCGCATGGATATTTCACCATTGATGGAAAGAAAATGAGCAAGTCTTTGGGCAATGTGGTTGACCCGGTTGAACTTTCAAATATTTACGGTCCGGACACGGTCAGATATTTTCTTTTGCGCGAAATTTCTTTTGGCCAGGACGGAGATTTTTCCGCGGCCAAACTTCAAAAAAGATATGAGCAGGATTTGGCCAATGATTTGGGAAATCTTTTGCAGCGCGTTCTTGCCATGGTTGAAAAATATTTGGACGCCAAAGCGCCCAAGCCAACGCGCGAGAATATAGAAAATTGGCCCATTATTATTGAAGCCATGGACAATCTTGATTTCACGCGCGCGCTTGATGAAATTTGGGAAGTAATAAGAGAAGCCAATCGTTTTATTGACCAGGAACAGCCGTGGAAATTGGTTAAGGTTGACTCAAAGCGGCTAGCCGCGGTTTTGTATATTTTGCTTGAGACTTTGCGAAATATCGGCTGGATGCTTTTGCCTATAATGCCCACGACTTCGGAAGAGGTCTGGCGCCAGCTCGGGCTTGAGCCCACAAAAGAAAAACAAAAGAAATTCAGCCAAGCCATCAAATGGGGCGGATTAAAACAAGGCGTTAAGATTAAGAAGGGGAAGTCGTTATTTCCGCCCATAGACGTTTTATAATTTTGAATTTCGAATTTTGATTTTCGACTCAATTAAGAATTCTGAATTCTTAATTTAAAATTGAATCAAAATTCGAAATTGGAAATTTAAAATTAAACTTATCTCTATGGGGTTAATTGATATTATTCTTCTCATACTCTTATTTGGTTTTATTTTTTATGGCTTATTCTTCGGCCTGGTCCAGACCCTGGGCGGCTTGGTGGGCGTTTTTTTGGGCGTGATTATCGCGGGCCGGTTTTTTGAGCCGGTGGCCGAGTGGGCGCAAGTTCTTTGCTGGGGCAATTTGGCCGCGGCCAAGGTAATCTGCTTTGTTTTGATTTTTATTCTGGTCAATCGCGGCGTAGGCTTAATTTTTCACGTTATTGATAAGATATTTGATTTCGTAAAAATTATTCCGTTCGTCAAATCAATAAACCGTTTGCTTGGCGCGGTGTGCGGCTTTATTGAAGGCGCGTTTTTGCTCGGTGGTATTTTATATATTTCGGCAAGGTTTCCGTTTTGGGAATGGTTTAACATCGCGGTGGCCGAATCCCCGGTGGCCGGATATTTAATGACCGTGTTTGGCTGGATTTCGCCGCTTTTGCCCGAGGCGGTGCGCCAGCTCAACGCCTTGGTGATGTAGAATTTTTAGGCGTAATTTTCCGAGCGCGTGAAAAAAAATAAAAAACCCCGCCTTGCGATAGGATGGGGTTTTTAAAAATTTGATTATAGATTATCTAGAAATTTTTGCTTCATCTCTTCCCCGCATAATTTACTAATCTCGCTTACAATTGCATTTTGGCAAAAAAAATTTATGCTTAGGTATGGTAATGAAGGGTTTTATATTTCCTTCATAATTAACATGGCAATCTTCCGGTGGTTTGTATTTGTAATGTTTTGATCTTCTCTTGCTGGCGTCCGTGAAACCTATTTTAAGTAATGATTTTATGCATTGCTTTTGTGTAAAACCATAACCCATATATTACGCATATTGTTTTTTCTCCGCTTGTTTTAGATAAACTTCTCCATGGCCGGATAAGTCTAGTCTATCAAAAACGTAATCCGAGTCTAATTTAGGTACATTAAAATATTCTAAAACCGCATCGTTTATCATCTCCAATAACTCCTCCGGACTGTTGGCATTGGTGACTAATCCGGGTAGGTCCTTGGAAGTGGCGATTAGCCCGTCTTTAGTCAACTGGATATCCCAGCCGATTGTATCTGGAATATTGTATTTATTCTTTATGTAGCGCGGGTCTTTTTGCGGCCAAAATAGCCTTAATAAGTTCATAATTTGTATATTATTTATTCACCTATAATTATAACATATAAGCATAAAATTATTCAATAAGTCAAGAAAGTTAAAAATTCATTGATAGTTATTTGGCTTCTATCCAATGTATTCAACGCGCGTGAGAAAAATAAAAAACCCCGGCCTTATTGATAGGACGGGGTTTTTTGGTTGGGATTATTTATTTTAGTTTATTTTCAATTAACTCCCACTTATTCAAATAAGGGGAAACATCCCAGCCATTTGGATTCTTTTTAGGTGGCAGCAATACTGCCCTAAATTTGTTTTCTTGATTACGAATTTGCCCTTTCTCGCCAGGTGTCTTTGCCCATACTTCAAATGACTCTCGGACATTTTGGCTCATTTCCTTTGACGGGATAATGAAATATTTGAAAGTCTGGTCTTTATCATCGGGTTCAGGTATTCCGCATAAAATCCAAAAGAATTTATCGCCATAATTTTTTTCTGCTTTTAAACCAACACTGCAATCTTTGTCGCGAGGGCGAAAAGTTTTTACTTGGATATGAAGAAACTTTGTCCCTTCTTTGTTGCTACACAGGATGTCGGTATTTGGGCAGTTGCCCATTGTGATTACAGCAACG
>JAHJFT010000117.1 GCA_018824325.1 Patescibacteria group bacterium | reverse complement strand
GCCGAGTAATCAAATTCGTCAAACACGCCCACGAAATAAGCGCCCGAATCATCGGCCGCGGTTGATTCGCCCAAAGAGGTGCCGCCGGTGCCGTCGCCGATAATAAGGTCGGTATGAGAGACGAACAAGTCGCCGCTAAAACTACCCGTGCCGATGACGTCAAGATTATATTGGGGCGTGTTAGTGCCCATGCCCACGAGGCCGCCGTTTTGCGCGATAATCACCGGCCTGTCCCATCCCCATATTTCCAATGCTGAAGTGGTTCCGGTGTTACTGCCGGTTTGAATTTTAACGCCGTAATTATAGGCCGACTCCGCGTTTATTATCCAGCTCTCTTTGTTTTGGTCAATATACACGGCCGTGGTCCATGCGTCGCCATTGTTTTCAACTTCCAATCTGGCTCCGGGCGCGGCCGTGCCAATGCCCACGTCCCCGTCGCCGGCCACGACAAATAAATCTCCGTCAGCGCCGGCTGAGGTGGAAACCCCAAAATATCCGGCGGTTGACGAGGTGGCAAGTTCAAGGCCGAAATCCGGGTCAGTATCATGAATGCCCATGTTGCCGCTGGTATCTATTCTTACTTGTTCGCTGCCGCTGGTCCAAAAAGTAATGGGCGGATAGGGGCCGGCCACCAAATAGGTGGCTCTTAAGCTCGCGGTGCCGTCATTGGCGTTTATTTCAAACAATTGGTCGTTTGAATCATCCGTAATATAAGCGCTGCCGACCACGTGCAGGGTCTGATTGGGCGTGGAATCGCCAATGCCCACCTTGCCGGTTCCGTCCACCACAAACAAGTCGCCATTATTGTCAGCCAGCGAAGAAACGGCCAAATATCCATCTGTTGACGAGGTGGCGATTTCAAGACCAAAGTCCGGGGAGGTGTCGCCAATGCCCACGAGGCCGCTACTTAGAGTCATGCGAACGGTATCGGTGTCGCCAAAATGTAAAACACCATTTGCGGCGCCGACGTATGATGAATATGCTAAAGTTCCAGCACCCATAGTCCCGGCGCCGCTTCCCTCTGTCCCAAGATTTAATTTGGCGTTGGTATTGTAGATGCGGAACAGAGCATAGTTGGTGGCAACCGTTGATTGAAGATTGGCGCTACCTACGGCGGCTTGAATATCCAAAGCATACACGGGCGCCGTGGTGCCAACACCCAATTTCCCGGCGCTCTCATCCCAATACATGCCCGGCACACCGGCATTGCCCTGGAAATGCACGTCCCCGCCCGAGACTTGGAGCGTGGAAGTGGGCGAGGTGGTGCCGATGCCCACACTGCCTTCTATTACCACATTGTTAGCTCCGGGTCCGGTTGCATGGTTAGCATAACCTGCTCCGGTTCCTATGGCCACTCCTGCATTATCGTAAAAATGAACATTGTTTTCTGTGTCAGCATTATTATTAAATCTAAATCCGTGAGTCGCATCTCCTATAAAATAACTTCCCGCGTCGCCAAGCTTGATCGCGCCTCGCACGTCCAGCCTTGCTCCGGGCGTGCCCGTGCCAATGCCAATATTGCCCGTATCGCCTTCAATAAGAAATCTTACGGTCTCTCCGTTGCCGGTGCCGCGGTTGGCATAAGGCTGGGACGCGATCTGATAATCCGACCCATTGTCAAAGAAGACACGGGCGTCGCCGCGCAGACCCAAAAAGCTTTGGCTTGAATAATCATTAATCAACACAAAAGGATAACTGCCATAAACATGGACCGTGGTTGAAGCGTTGTTCGTGCCCACGCCCAAATTCTGAGTTTGAGCCAAATACACATCAGCCGTGGTTGAGGTGGGATATATATATGAAGCGCCAAGCGACCATAGATTGGCTGATGACGAAACCGTGCCAAGTACGCTTGATATGTCTTCCAGCACGAACTGAACATTGGTTGAGGTTGACTGGCCGATATTGGTCGGGTCCACTCCTACAAAGTAGGCGCCCGAATCCAGCCTATCGCTGAACTCGCCCAAAGAGGTGCCGCCGGTGCCGTCGCCGATAATAAGGTCGGTATGAGAGACAAACAAGTCGCCGCTAAAACTGCCCGTGCCGATGACGTCAAGGGTGTATTGGGGCGCGATCGTGCCAATGCCCACGTTGCCGCTTCCTAAAATTGTGACTGCATTTACCGGAGTTCCATTGGCTCTCATTCTAAAATTCATGGCCGCGGTCTCATTGTCATAGCGCGATTCAATATATGCAGAGGTTGCGCCGTTTTCATCATACCAAAGAGATAAACCATGATTTGAGTAGCCGAGAAGGATTCCGCTGTCATAGGTTGTCCCCGGCAGTAAGAGATTGAGTTTGGCCGCCGGGGTCGAGGCCCCGATACCCACGTTGCCGCTGCTTAAAATTGTCATTTTTTCGCTGCCATTTGATTGAAAATGGTATTCCCAGGCATTGGTTGTCAGATCAATAACCGATGCCGCATCATTGGCCGCCATAAGCAAGGCTTCGGCTCCGTTGTTTGTAAAATCAAAATTCACGTTAGCGGTTGGCCTGACCTGCAGTTTATACCCCGGATTGGTCGTGCCAATGCCCACGTCGCCCGTGCTTTCAATGAATAAACCATCTACCGGGGTCCCGGCGGTTTTTGTTCTGAAATATATATCACCGCCCACGCCGTCATAAGTACTGTCAAAATAAATAGAGCCCACATTATTGTCATACCAAAGGTCTAATCCTTCCACTCCTTCCTGACCTGTTTCCGTGAGGAAAAAGCGCGGGTCGCGCGATGATACCATGGCAAGACTCAAATTGCCGTCTCTGATTTCCAATTTGCTTCCGGGCGCGGTCGTGCCAATACCAACATTGCCGCCGGTTGAAGCGAATGTCGCGCCAAATGGGAAGGTTGAAGTGGCGCTACCTGATATGGTTGACGAGGTTGAGCCGTCGCCCACCACGATATTGCCGCCCATGACAGTTAAGAGGTCTGAAGGCAGGGTGGTGCCAATGCCGACATAGCCAAGATGATTGATTCTTACTTGTTCCGTGAGGCCCGCCTGTGCGTTGGTGGTGGTCTTAAACGTAATTCCCACATCGCCGCCCCCTTCAACTATATTGTGTATCCCGGCAAATTCACCGGCAGACTCATAAAGAATAAGACCTTGATCGGTAACGGCGCCAACATCAATACTTCCGGCCACCGATAGTTTATTTGCCGGCGAGGTGATGCCGATGCCGACGTAGCCGCTGGCGTCGATGACAACCTTGGGCGTTGAACCGATTTGGAATTGGTAATCAGATGCTCTTGTCCACAATGAAGTATATGCATCTTCTGCTGCATTAACCAGGGTTATGACCGAACTGGTGTCTCTGATAAGGTTAAGCGCGCCTCCACGGACAATGGCATTGCCATTCACGTCCAACTTCGCCGCCGGCGTGCTCGTGCCGATGCCCACGTTGCCCGAAACATACACATCAGCCGTGGTTGAGGTGGGATATATATATGAAGCGCCAAGCGACCATAGGTTGGCTGAAGTTGATACCGTTCCCAAAACACTTGATATATCTTCAAGCACAAACTGGACATTGGTTGAAGTAGATTGGCCAATATTGGTCGGGTCTACGCCCACAAAGTAGGCGCCCGAATCTTCACGGCCGGCAAAATCTGAAAGATAAGTATCGGCTCCTACGAATAGCTTGGATGAAGACGTATATAGATTGCCCAAAGAATAGAGATTG
>JAHJFT010000079.1 GCA_018824325.1 Patescibacteria group bacterium | reverse complement strand
CATCGTATGGCATAATCGGCTAATCTGACAAATCCTCTTACCTTGTAGGATAATCGGTGTATTTGCATATCCCTGTTTTTTTCAGGGACTGCAATATGTATCTTAACTTATGCAGCATAAAAAAACCCCGTCTTCACGGCTGTCAGGAGAAAGGTAAACCCTGCAGCCGTGAAAACGGGCCTCGTGGTGAGAAGAGTACAGAGGGCCGTATTACCCTCAAAATGACTATATCAGTTAGGAGGTAGTCAGTCAATAAAAAAGTCCGCTTGGCAGATGTCAAGCGGACAATAAGTCGGGCCGGCCGGCGAGGCGCTTGGAGCGCTACACCTCGGTGGCCAGAAGAATTTCATTGAGCAATTCTTCGTCCGCGTGGTCCATCGGGCCGTTGAGCGTGTAAAATACGCGCCCGTCCGAATATTTGATGACCACGGTGATCTCGCGTTCGCTGTTTTTTCGTTTTCGCGCGATCACGCGTATTGCTTGAAGCAGTCTTTCGAACGGATATTCCCTGTCATCAAACGTTCTCGTGTGTACGTCCATGGGTTCTGTTTTGTCTTTCATTTTTCGCCCTCCTTATTTAGCGAAAGATCTTTTTAAGGCCGCGCGCCGTGGCTTCAATCAAGTGGAAAAATCCGCGAAAAACGGCCTTGACCATTTTTAACGCGTATTTGGGAACCAGCCCTTTTTTACCCAAAAATCGGAAGCCGATTTCCAGGGCGGTAAGAAGCATGACAATGGCCAAAATGCAGCAAAATATTGTTTCCATTTTCTTCCCTCCTTTTAATATTGTTAAACCATCATGTTAATTTTAACATGGTATAATAACATACTTTGGTTAATTTGTCAATGCCGAAATTTTAAAAAAACCGGATTTCAAAGTGAGTTTGAAAAGCCGGCACAAGAGCGGTTTGGCGCGGTTTAGACCGCATGACCTATCCAATGACGTTCATTTCTTTCAAATCATACATAATGTCCGTGAGCAAGGTCACGGTGAGCCAATGGACAGTTTTTCTTATGTTGAACAAAGACCTGAGCAGGGCGCGCGAGGTGGGATTTTTGGGAATGACGCTTCGGTGGCTGAACTGGTGTATCTTTTTTTCCGAAGCCACGAATAGGCCGAAGAGTTTGCCCTGATCGTTTATGACCGCGCCGCCCGAAGCGCCTTCGTATCTTATGTACGGATTCTTGTACCTGTCTTCAACGGCTACCTCAATCATGGAATTTTTTTGATGGAGCGAATCGGCAAACCCGCTTAAGTATATTTTTTTGTGATATTGGCTGGAGCCGGGCATTGAATAAATGTGCACGCGCTCGCCGTCTTGGGGCAGGTCGGTGGCGATGGTCAGTTCTTTTATGCGTCCACCCAAGCCGGGCGCGCGCATCAGGGCGATGTCCCGTTTTCTCCATTTTTTAATCAGATGGGCGGCGTACTCGGTTCTTCGGCAGCAAATCCATTTTTTCTTTCGGCTCTGGGTGACGCAGTGGCCGGCGGTTAAGAAATAGCCGTTGCCGATGGCCACGGCCGTTCCGTAATAGGCCGTGTCTTCATTATTATCTTCATATAGCCTGAAGATTGAGCATATGATTTTAGGGTTATACATGTTCTCTCCTCAAAAAATATAAATTGTTAAGTTTCGGCAAGGCGATGTCGCACGCAGAATTTAATCTAATATATTTGAGCGACTTCGTCAAGGGATTTTTTTGTTCAGGGCCGGGTGGGAGAAAGCGGCTTATTTATGGTATAATTGAATAGCATTTTAAAATAGACAAATATGATGAATACTAAAAAAATTTATTATATCGTGGGACTTATCTTGGCGGGTTCGTTTCTTATTTTCGCGCTTTACGTGGACATGGCGTCGGACCGGGCGGATGAGAATGGGGCCGGGCAAGCCGGTTTGGCTAATCCGGCGGCGGTTTATTGTCAGGAGCGGGGCGGCGAGTATGAGGGGGTTGAGACCGATGAGGGCACAAGGGGATATTGCCGTTTGCCCGACGGCCAAATTTGCGACGAGTGGGTGTATTTCAACTCGGACGGCCAGGATTGCGAAGAGCTTGACCGCGTTTATCAACATGAATAATTTTTCAATAAAAATTTATGCCAATACCAAAACCATTGGTTAAAATTATTTCAGACAATGAGGCACCGGGCGCGGTCAAAGAGTTTTTTGAAGTCATGAGGCAAAAGCAGGGCAAGGTGCCGGAATGGATGCGCGTGATGGCGCACTGCGACGATACCTTAATGGCGTTTTTTGGGTTTTTTAAAACATTAATGGATGACGCGCCGGCCGACCCAAAGCTGAAATGGAAGCTGGGCTTTCGCGTTTCTGAATTGAACAAGTGCGAATACTGCGTGAGCGTGACCAAGGGGATGCTGAAAAAACTGGGTATTTCTGATGAAGATTTGCAAGATATTGAAAAGGGCATGAGCGAGAAAGAGCGCCTGGCTCTGAAATTCGCCGGCGAGATGACCGAGCACGCTTACAATATCAGCGACGACACGCTTGCCAAGATGAAGGAAAATTTTTCAGATGCGGAAATTGTTGAAATTGCGAGCGTGGTTGGACTGTTTAATTATATTAATCGGTTTAATGACGCGTTGGGGGTGTTGATTACCGAAGATTAAAGATTGGGTTCCTGATCTTGGGTCTTTGATTAACCGATCTTCTGTCTTAAAATTTTTAAATATAAAATTATGGATAATGCGGCGCAAAAGCTTTTCCTTGACATTGAAACCCTTCCGGCGCGGGAGGAGGATTTTAAAAAACTTAAGAAAATTTACCGCAATAAAAAGAAGAGAGGTTTTGTTTTGGGCACTTTTGAGCAATACGCCGCCACAACCGGTTTGGACGGAACTTGGGGCCGGATTTTTTGCATTGGCTACGCGATTGATGATGGTCCGGTCCAGTGCCTTGTGGGCGATGAAGTGGAAATTATCAAGCAGTTTTGGGACATGGCGCGCGACATGGATTTGTTTATTGGTTTTAATTTGATTGATTTTGATTTGCGGTTCATTGTCCAGCGTTCAATAATCCATGGCGTCAAACCGAGCCGTGAGATTCCGTTTCGCCGCTATTCCAACAATCCGGTGTATGACGTGATGTGGGAATGGACCAAGTGGGGGAGTAAGATTTCCATGGACGAGCTTTCCCAAGCCTTGGGTTTTAAATCTTCCAAAGGCGCGATTGACGGTTCTAGGGTGAATGAATATTATCAAAAGGGCAAATATAAAGAAATTGAAAAATATTGCGCTGCCGACGTGGAGCTCACTAGGAAAATTTATAAGAGACTGAGGTTTGAGGGGTGAGTAGACTTTTTATAATTAGTTTCAAGAATCTAATGCAACATTATGATAAGATAAACAGCTATCATAATTAAGCATCGGATTCCTATGAAAACAAAAGAACTCGTCTTAGCGGAACGAGAAGAACTGTCTCGTCT
>JAHJFT010000078.1 GCA_018824325.1 Patescibacteria group bacterium | reverse complement strand
TTGGCGGGAAATCCTCAGAGACTATACGCCGGAATCCCACACCTATCGGCCGATTGGGTAGTAATAAAATCAGTTAGTAAACAATGATTATAATTACTATTCATGAGGTTAGATATTTAAAGTGGAGCGCAAAACGCTCCTCGGCCAATGGGTGTGGGATAAGATATAGTCCGAGCTGCATGGCGACATGCAGACCCTGAGAGAAATCAAAGGGCGCCACAGAGCAACGGTAGAAAAAAGGAAGTGGTTTTGCAAAGTAACAAATTGTCGGTCTCCTATCCGCCGTGGGCGTCGAAATTTGAGAGGGCTCGCCTCTAGTACGAGAGGACCGAGGCGAATAAACCTCTAGTGTACCAGTTGTCCTGCCAAGGGCATCGCTGGGTAGCTATGTTTAGTTTGGATAAGCGCTGAAAGCATATAAGCGCGAAACCGTCCTCAAGATTAGATTTCATTTGAGACACCTTCGAGACGAGGAGGTTGATAGGCTCTAGGTGTAAGTCCCGTAAGGGATTGAGCCGAGGAGTACTAATCGGTCGATTTCTACAACCATTTAAGCTTTTGGTAGTTTATTTGTCGTCTTTTTGAATGTAGTGGGATTTTTTTGTATGAAATTGGGATGAAAGAATTGAAAAATCCAAAATCCTAAGCACAAAATCCAAAACAAATCCAAAATTCAAATAATAAATTTCAAAATATTTTGAAATTTAGATTTTGGACATTTAAATTTGTTTTGGATTTAGAATTTTGAGTTTTGGATTTTAAGCTCAATTAAAATCGTCTATCATAAAGAAAGCAGGCGCTAGATAAATGGATTTATTCGTGAATCGATCCATTTACCTGGTGCTTCTAGCGGAGTGGTCACACCCGTTCTCATCCCGAACACGGCAGTTAAGCACTCCAGCGCTCATGATACTTGGTCTTCTGTGACCCGGGAAAGTAGGTCAGTGCCGGGGTTATGAAAAAACCGTCCAAATAGGGCGGTTTTTTCGTTTGAATAAGTCACCACCCTGTTCTTATAGGGCGGATTTTGATAGAATATAACTAATATGCATATCTATGATACAATTCATCATTATTTTGAACATTTCCTCTGCCGCGAAGTGGCGGAATTATATATCTCCACGGCCATCAGGGTTTTTGGCATGGGCATGATCGCGCTTTTCGCGCCGATTTATATTTTTAAATTGGGCTATTCAATACAATGGGTATTTTTGTTTTATATGCTTATGGCCGCTTATTACATGGTATTGATTCCGTTTGTCGCCAAGATCGTGGCGCGCATCGGCTATGAGGCGTCCATGGGAATTGGTATTGTATTTTTACCGATTTTTTACGGCTTAATGTATTTTTTGGCGCAGTTTTCCTGGCTTTTTTGGATTGCCCCATTGGCGGCCGGACTTTATAAATGTTTTTATTGGTTGGCTTTTCATTCCGACTTTATCCGTTTTGGCAACCGGAAGCATTTGGGAGAAGAAGTGGGCTGGGCTGGAATTATTACGAGTTTAACCGGCATAATCGCGCCGGCGGTCGGCGGTCTGGTTTTGGCGTACACTGATTTTACAGTGCTTTTTATAGTGGTTTCCATTATATTTTTATTAAGCCTCGTTCCGCTTTATACGACGAAAGAAGTGGTAGTTAAGGCCGGTTTTTCAGGGAAGAAGTTTTTTAAGAAGATTTTTTCAAGGCGTCTGCGTAAAGATTTCATCGCCATTTTGGGATATGGCGATAACATAATTTCCGAGGTTGCCTGGCCCATATTTCTTATTACGGTGGTGGCGAGCTATATTTCCATGGGACTTTTGACCACGGCGGCGATTTTGGCGACATTTTTCGTGCTTCTTTATGTCGGCAAACGGGCCAATCAGGCTAAGCGCAAAAAAATGGTGAGGGTAAATTCGACGCTGCTTTTTATCGCCTGGATCGCGCGCATATTCAGCTTTAACGGTTTCTATGTGTTTTTTACCGATTCTTTTTTCAAAATTTCCACCCAGTCTTTGGGCACGGTGCTGACTTCAATTTTTTATTCGCGCATGAAAAAGGAAAATATTCTTTATTATGTGGCTTTTCGCGATTTTGTTTTGAGTTTTTCCAAGATTTTGGCGGGCGCGGCCTGCATTATTCTGTTTATTTTCACGGATAAGATTTATTACGCCTTCGTTCTGGCGGCGTTTTTTATTCTTTTGCAGAATTTTTGGGAAGACATCACGGAGAAAGATTTAAAATATAGAGAATTTTAAATATGGATATCAAGATTAGAAAAGCGACAATCAAGGATTGGCCGGCGATTGAGCGACTTTCGCGGGAATACCGCAATTTTAATCTAAAAATTATTAATAAAATTGACAGATCTTTTCGCGTTGTTGAGGCGGCGTTTGATAAAAAAGCATTTATGAAGTTACTACGCAAAAAGAATAAATATTATATTGTCGTATTTAACGATGGCAAGATGGTTGGCTTTGCTTTGGCGCGGGTTTATGACTGGAAAGCAAATAACCGGCTAAAAATACGTTTTGGTGAGTTATCCGAGATTTTTTTAATCAAAAAATACCGCGGCCGCGGGATTGCTGACATGATATTTAAGGAATTTTATGGTTGGTTTAAGATTAAGGAAATTGATTTTCTTAGAATTCGCGCCATGACGGCGAACAAGCACGCGATTAATGTTTATAAGCGATGGGGTTTTAAGCCATGGGTATTATCAATGTGCAAAAAGTTTTAATATGCGCGTTATTGCCGACCTTCACATTCATTCAAAGTATTCGCGTTCGTGTTCGCAAGCGCTGACTTTGGAGAATATTGCCAAGTGGTGCGAGAAAAAGGGAATTGATTTGGTTTCCACGGCTGACTTTACGCACCCGGCGTGGTTTGGTTCAATAAAATCAGAGCTAGTGGAGACGGCGCCGGGCATATTCATGTTAAAAAATAAAAAATCTCCGTGCAAATTTATTTTGGGCACGGAGATTTCTTGCATTTATTCAAAGGGCGGGCAAGTGAGGCGTCTTCATCATTGCGTTTATGTTCCGGATTTAAAATCGGCGGAAAAATTAATAAAAAAACTGGAATCACGTAAATGCAATTTACATTCGGACGGGCGGCCGATTATCGGCATGCCGTCAAAGGAACTCTTGAAGATCCTTTTGGATATTTCAGAGAGCTCAATGCTTATTCCGGCGCACGCGTGGACGCCGTGGTTCGCGATTTTTGGTTCAAAGAGCGGTTATGATTCGATTGAACAATGTTTTGAAGAGCTTTCGTCCCATATTTGCGCGATTGAGACCGGGCTTTCCAGCGATCCGGCCATGAATCGGCGGCTTTCCGGGCTTGATAATATATTCCTTGTTTCCAATTCGGACGCGCACAGCTCGGCCAATCTCGGAAGAGAGGCTAATGTTTTTGACCTCGATGAGATAACGTATGAAAATGTTTTTAATATTTTGCGCCGGCGCGACGCGAAAAAGTTTTTATTTACCATTGAATTTTATCCGGAGGAAGGAAAATATCATTTTGACGGCCATCGTGAATGCAAAGTAAGATTTTCTCCGGCGAAAACAAAAAAACACAAGGGAATTTGTCCGGAATGTGGAAAAAAATTAACTTTGGGCGTAATGAATCGTGTGGATAACTTGGCGGACAGAAAAGAAGAAGAGGGGCAAAAAAATTATGTCCCATTCAAAAGCATCGTGCCCTTAGACGTAATCTTGTCTGAAGTTTTTGATCAGGGGAAAAAAACAAAAAAAGTTTTACAGACTTACGAAAAAATGATTGCCGAGCTGGGGCCGGAGTTTGAAATTTTACTGGACAAGCCGATCGCGGACATCGAGAGTGCGTTTGGCGAAGTCGCGGCCCAAGCAATTCAAAGAGTGAGGGACGGAAAATTGATAATTGAGCCGGGCTATGACGGCGAGTACGGCACAGTAAAAATTTTCAGCGACAAGGAGAAAAAATTGAATAAACCCGCGCAAAAAGCCTTATTTTAGCGAAAAAGACCCCCTCGATCTGCCTATGATTAATGTAATAAAACTTTAATCATAGGCAGGTTTGGGAGTCTTTTTTGATTTCGGTGAAAGAAAAGACTATCTCCTTTTCTTCCTCTTGGCTGCCTTCTTCTTTTTTGCCGGTTTCCTTTTCTTGGCTACCTTTTTTTTCGCTACCTTTTTCTTTTTCTTCGGAGCAGCTTTCTTTTTAGCAGCTTTCTTTCTTTTTTTTGCCATATTAGTCACCTCCTTTCATTGTGGAATTGTTTTTTGTTTTTAATAAACCGATTTGGTTTATCATTCCTCCTTAAAAAATTTCTAACAATTATATTATACAAGATTTTTTTGGTAATATCAATATTTTTTGTCAACCCCATGGTTTGTTTACCCCGTTTAATAACGGGGTAAACGACGGGATAGAGAGTTGATTCTTATTTACATCGCTTGCCGGTTTTTTTGTCATTAAGATAACATCAAAGTTTCCCAAAAAAAGTTTTTTATTTTTTAAAATATTTATATTCAATTCCCTAACAATATTTGATAGTCCGCCGCGATTTAAGTATTCCAAGTAATTTTTATAATGACTCGGGTTATTTTTACCTATTATTTTTTCTTCCTGGCGAAACAAAAATCCGATAATTTTTCCGATAAAATTTTGAGGCAGAGAAAAATCAATCACAATAATAGTGCCGTGTTTCTTTAAAACCCGTCCGGCTTCACCAAGTATTTGTTTTCCTTTAATATTGTCAACTCCATGCAAGATTAAGCTGACGATGATGGCATCAAAATATTCATTAGCAAAAGGCAGTTTTTCTGCATCAGCCAAAAAGAGATGATTATGAACTCGGTTTTTCCGCGCCCGAGAGATTATTGCAGGCGACGAGTCCACGCCTATTAGTTCAATGTTGTTGTTATCAAATAACCGGTCAAGCAATCCGCCATCGCCGCACCCGATATCTAAGATCAATTTTGCGTTGGATGATTTTATTGCCTGATAAAGCGTGGTCCGTATTGGGTGCAGAATGGCGCGTCTTAAATAATAGGCTGGGAATAAAATCTTTTTGAAAAACTGGTGTTTATTTTTTTTCATACTGTTCAAATTAAAAATTGCAGTGATTTTAAAAACTGCAATTTCGGTTAGCGTTATTCAACAAAGTTAATCTGTCTTGAAACCTAAAAAATATTTTTAGCAATCGCCTGTTTAAGCTCTTGGTATTCCTGTTCGGAAAATTCAACTATCACTTCGGGTTTTTGAGAATTTCTGATTAATATGCGGCCGCCCTTTCGTTTTATTTGTGGGCAGCTTCCAATTACGCATGCATTTAAAAACCCGTCTTCGGATTTTTTTGGCTTTTGCTCGTCATCCATATTTTTTAATTATTTCTCATTTAGATTATCCTACATTTGCGGACAAATTTGAAGAGAAATGGGTTGAATATCATTTTTTGTCTTATTTTAGATAAAATTCATGGATAATTTTGACAAAAATATTGTCATTTTGTATAATCGAATTATGGAAAAAATAGTAAAAAAAGACCTAAAAATTTTAGGCCTTGATGAAAAAGAAGAGTTAATCATTCAAACTTTGAAGCAATTTGGCCCAATGCGGCCAATTGACTTGGCTAATAAAACCGAGGTTAAGCGCACTACTATAAATTTTTTATTAAAAAAATTGTTAGGGCGCGGGTTGGTTGATAGAGTAAGGGTCAGGGGGCATTATGAATGGTTGATTAACGGTGAAAAGAAAATACAACAATCAATCGGCGGGTTGTTTGGCTATTTTAATGTCGGGGACGCGGCAGAGATGATTCATATGTCGCCGGATATCGGGGTGGAGATTTTTAGGGGCAAAAAAAATATTTTGACCGCGTATGAAAGGGTTTTGGAAGCTGGCCGCAATAATCGGGTTTTTGCTATTCAAGGCAATAAGTCAGTAATGGCCGCCAAAAAATTGGAAAAATCATATTTAAGCAATCTGCAAAATAAATTCAAAGAACATAAAATAATTCTTGAGGGCATTCTTGGTGAAAGCGTGATTCATTATTTTGATGATTTGGATGTGGAAATGCTCAAAGCTTATGAAGGCAGGATGGTGGTGGCTTATTTTGTCAGTGATTTAATGGTGGATTTTGACATGGATATAATGATTTTTCAAAAAATCGTGGTGTTGGTTAATTTTGAAAAAAGCTTAGTTTTGGTTGTGAAAAACGAAGAGATTTTTAAAGTAATTTTGAAATTATATGAGGCAATGAAATTATCCAGCCGAAAAATAGATCTGAATAAGTATATAAAAGAAATAATTGAACGAAGAGCGGGTTCTCATTCGTAATATTGACTCATTGAATAATTGAGTATATAATGGCAACACATTTTCGGGCCCGTAGTTCAGTTGGCTAGAACGCCGCATTTGCAATGCGGAGGTCAGCGGTTCGAATCCGCTCGGGTCCACCAAAAAATTCCAAACAAATTTTCGTTTGGAGTTTTTTAGTGTATACTTTGAATCGAGTATGGCTAATATATGAACATAACAATCCTGGGCTCCGGGCCGTGCGCGGCAATTCCGAGAAAGGGATGCGGGTGCGCGGCGTGTGGTCACGCCCGCAAACCGAGAAGCAAAACAAAAAGAACAAGAAGCTCAATTTTAATTTTAAAAAAGAGGCATAATCTTTTAATTGACTGCGGTCCGGATTTTTTGGAGCAGGCGGCACGGGAAAAAATAAAAAAGATTGACGCGGTGATTTTAACGCACGCGCACGCTGACGCGGCCGGCGGTTTGAAAAAGTTAGGCGAATGGACCAAGCGGGCCGTGCCGGTTTACACCGAACAGGCTAATTTTAAAAGAATTAAAAATTTGCAAAAGTTGGAATTGAAAAATATCGGGCTGGCCCGGGTAAAGCGGGTTGGGCCGTTTAAAGTATCGGCCTATCGCGTTAAGCATGGTTTAACCTCGGGTTTTCCCACGCTGGGATTTAAAATTGATAATCGCTTTGGTTATATTTCCGACGTGGGCGAGATTCCAAAGAAAAATTTAAAATATTTTAAGAATTTGGATTTGTTGTTTTTGGATTGCGCCATGTATTTTGGCAAAAAAATGAAAGGGCATCTAAATCCGGCGCAGGCGGTTGAATATATAAAAATTTTAAACCCCCAAAAGGCGGTATTTACTCAAATCGGTCATGGTTTTCCAGCTTATGCCAAGGCCAATAGAGAAATGCAAAAATATTGGAAAGAAAATAAGAAAGCGATAATACTTGCTGGCACTGTGCCTGGCCTTTTCCTCCTATGTAATTCGGG
>JAHJFT010000127.1 GCA_018824325.1 Patescibacteria group bacterium | reverse complement strand
CGCCATGAACACCAAAGCTACCGAGCTCCACCTCGACAATACTTCCTTCCGCAACCCCTCGGGGGTCGAGAGCTACAACCACTACACCTCTGCCCGCGACCTCGCCGTCCTCGCCGCCCACTTTGCCGAGATTCCTCTCCTCTCGGAGATTGTCGCCACCAAAAATATTACCGTTACCGATGTCTCAGGGCAACTCATCCATCGCCTAGACAACACCAACGAGCTCTTGGGTGAGCTAGAAGGCGTCAAAGGCATGAAAACCGGCTGGACCGAAAACGCCGGCGAGTGCCTCGTCACCTATGTAGAAAGGGAGGGTAGGGGAGTTATTATTGTAGTTTTAGGATCCAAAGATCGCTTCGGCGACACCGAGCACCTCGTAGACTGGGTCTACTCCCACCATACTTGGGTCACTCCCCAGTTATAAAGTTCAAAAGACCACCACCAATTTCCTTGACTTACCCTCTTTCAACTAACTCTATCAAACTATCACAATTCAATAAAAATGCTATATAATATGTCAAATAGTCATTGATATAGGAGGCCAACCATGCCAGACAGTAGACTCGTTCCGAAATAATTGTGAAAAGTTTGCAGGGTGAAATGGGGGTTGGTTTTGCTTACTTTGCGATGCTTGGAAGGTAGCGGTTAGCTACTCGCAGGTTATGGAGACCGCAGGCAATACTCATAAGAAGATCGTCGGTGTTGGTTTTGATGTTGCGATAGGTATCGGCAACACTATGGTTGCGTTTAACCCCCGCTATGGCATGCTCGACTCGGATCCGGATACTCGAGAAGGTAGTATTTTGTCCTTTCTGGGTATCACTGAGTTCACCTCCTTGAGGTTTTTTGGTCGGCATAATTACTTTAGTACCGGGGATCTCTAGACCGAGGAATCCCAGGTCTGCTCCCAGGTTGATCTTATCTCCCTCCCGGCAGTGGTGAATGGCGAGCTCCTCCTTGTCAAGCATAACCTTGTCGTGCATTTTGCCGTCTTGGGTTTCCCCTAAATAAAGCACCTCATTAGTATCCGGCCTGGTGATAACCACATTCTTCCGAGTGTGCCTTTTCTTCTTGCCGGAATAGGTAGAGGTTTGTTTGTCTTTGTCTTTGGGACGTCTTCTTGGTCGCTCCACTCCATCAGTGAGGAGTCCCAGCTCCTTGAGTTCGGGGAACTCTCTCATGAGCTCGTCTAGTCCACGACCCCTCGTGCGTTTAGGGAGAACATGAGCAAAACCCAAAGCGTTGTTGAGTACTGGAAGTAGCCTGTTTCCCCAGATACAACTATTGGACGCAGCCATGTCAAATAATAATCCCTGAATGAACCAGAGCGGGTACATCCGCACATACACTAGGATAAAGAGGAGTTTATCTTCGAGGGATTTGAGTTTGGGGGTATTCCCTCCCCCGGCTTTTCTCTCCCAGTCACTCCTTTTGGCTCGCTCTTCCCTTTTATAGAGGTCATAGGCACTACGGAATTTATCCAATACCTGGGCAAACTCAGGCAGAGTCAGACCGGTTAAACGCTTAAAATGCTTGGGCTTGGTTGAGAGAACAGAATATCTAATCATGGGCAGTACCTCCTCCCCATCACTATATCAAACACCAATGAAATTATCTAATCCGGAACGAGTCTAATAAATAGTAGCGTGGGTTCGCCTAGGAGTTGACAACGACTCTTGAGCGAATCCACGCACATTGGGTGTGATGGAAATTTTTTCCTTGGAGGCTAAAAATGAAAAAGAATTGGAAAGTTGTTTTTGTATTGCTCGCCCTGGTAATGGGCTTGAGCGCGTGCGGTCCAAAGGAAGCGGCTCCCGCAGTATCAGCATTACCGACACCCTTGATTGATATGGGTGATGGGGAAGCTCCCCCTGCCGCTCCTGAAGTGGCGTTTCCCGGATTGACTGATGACCCTGCTCAAGTGGAGCCAGCCTTGGATCCGGGTTTGTTCCCGGGGGCGCAGACTGGAGGTGATGCTGGATATCCGACCGAGATGGAGTTACCGCCCGCTGATGTTTCGCAAGGTGGTTTACCCGGTCAGGACGCTGAACAGCCGCAGTTTTATGGGGAAACTCAAAGCTCTGGGGTGTGCGATGAAGTTTATGGTCTTTCGGGTCAGCAGACCTGTGTTTTTCGTGACTATACGGGAGACGTGGGTTTTGCGGTATTGCCTGGACGGCCGAGTTGCCAGAGTGTTTTCCAACAAGAGGTACAGATCTATACCCAGTTCGATATGAGGTACCGCGTAACGACATCCTGGGTGAAGTTTGCCCCCGATATGCCTGGTCCTTGGTCAGCTGCACAGCAAGCAGCCTTGAAGGATGAAAACATCACGTCTGATTCGGTCGTTAGGATTACCACTGGGGGAATGACTTACAACATAGCTGTTATTAGGGGGCAAGGCGTCTGCTTGATGGGGATGGAGCCCCATTGATCTGTCTGTGGGCAGAAAGGGGAACGCATGCGTTCCGTCGTTCCCCTTTCTGAGACAGTTTGATGAAAACAAATTATCAAGCAATTGGCACTTTGAAAAATATTGGTAGCGAGTGATGGGAGAAGTAGGACTGGGTCTAATTGCTAGACTGATAGTTCTTTGATCCCTAGTTGTCCGATCGACTCGCTACGAATCATGGCTATTTATACATGCTTGCCGCCGAGAGTCCCGCTACGCGGGATTGCCGGCGGTGAGCATGGCCAGGGCAGGGCCATAAATTCATCTCACCCGGAAAGAGGAAGTAAAAATGAAAAGGATTTGGTTAGTTTTAAGTTTGATGGTAGTCACCAGCATATTGCTGGCGGCGTGTGAACCCACCTCGGGAATGGTGTCCGAAGCAGATCCGGTTTTTTGTTTTGGGAACCAGATGAGGCTGCATTGGCATTTATCACCTCCAGCTTGTATCCTGGGATGACTCAGGATCAGTTGGCTTTGTACTACTTTGCGTACAACGTAAAGTGGGAAAAGGTCACGGCACAGGAAGCTGGGCTGAGTGG